>JAYTBL010001023.1:0-6430 GCA_043736975.1 Polyangiaceae bacterium | reverse complement strand
CGACTGCGGCGGCACCGGCAGCGCCTGCGCGGCGGGCACCACGATGCCACGCTCGCCGACGCGGACGATCGCCTGCGCATTGCGCGCGACGCGAGCCCCCGAGCACGCTGAGCCACCCGCGCACATGGTTCGATTGCCGATGTCGCGCGTCTCGACCGTTCCGGCGCCGCCCTTGCCGACCGCGGACACGACGCTCACGAACGTATCCGACGCGTGCGTGACGAGCACGCGCTCGCCGTTCGACGTGACGAGCACGGCCCGCGGCTCGCGTCCCAGCGAGAAGCGCGCGCGCTCTTCCAGCGCGGTCGCCGTCACGGTGAACGCGACGAGGGAGTGACTGGCGCCGGTCGACACGTAGAGCGTCGCGTCGAAGGGATCGAGCGCCATCGCCAGCGGCTCGGCCGCCGGCCTGGCGCGCGCCACCTCGTGCAACGACGCGGCGTCATCCCGCGAGAAGATCGCGATCGCGCCCTGATCCGGGAGCGTGGCCGCCATGCGGCCGTCGGCGAGGAGAAGGAGATCGCGCGGCCTGGCTCCGAGGGTCGTCGTGGCGACGACGACGTTCTGCTCGAGGTCGATCTCGACGATCGCCCCGTCGTCCTCGTCCGCCACGAACGCGCGCCGGCGGTCCGCGACCCGGCCGAGCACGATCGCGCCGCTCTCGCGCACCGCGGTCTCACGCTCGATCTTCACGATCACCAGCGGCGCGACCGCGGCGTCGGCCACCGGGGCTTCGGTCCGCTCGGGGGGCGGGACCGAGGACCTGTCGGAGCATCCGACCGAGAGGGTAAGCGTCAGCACGGGGAGGATGATCGCTGCCGCGCGTGCCATGAATGCCCGTCGCGCGGTCCCCCGAAAGTGTGACGGCCGCGTTCCTTCAGCTCGGTGGCGGAGCCTTTCAGCCGATGAGGGTCTCGAGCTTCGCGTTCGTACACCGGGGTTCTCGCCTCGGCCAGCAAGCTCCGACCGCGCATCGCCGCCGAACCCTCCGGCCGGCGAGGTTGCGGATGACGCGGGCGAGGCAATCAAACCGAAGCGCGCAGGTATATCGGCTACGCACCGCATGGGCCGGGCGGTTCCGTGAGCTTACGCCAATCATGCCACCGCCGATGTCGTCAGCTACGCTGAAGCGCATGCCGAGGATGCCCATGAGAGAGAAGAGACCCCCACGGACATGGCGCCGATGGACGGCACTTGCGGCCTGCCCGTTCCTGCTGTCGCTGCTGGAGTGCACCACGTTCGAAGCCGAACCGCGGAGCGACGACCCCGGCGATGGCGCGCTCGAAGAGCAATCGAGCGACGGGCGGGGCGACGCTGCGTCCCCCGTACTCGACGGGGGACCCGACAAGGACGGCCCCTACGACGCGACCAGCGCGGGCTGCAACGGTGCGCTCGACTGCGAGCGGGTAGTCTTCGTGACGTCGACCACGCAGCGTGGCGACGCGATCAACGGCCTGGGAGGCGCCGATCTCATCTGTACGGAGCTCGCATCGAAGGCAGCGCACCCGCGGGTCCGGGGACGCACGTTCGTCGCGTGGCTGAGCGGCCCCGTTGACGCCGCAGCTCGTCTGGTGAACGGCAGACGAGCCTACGTTCTCCCGAACGCGACGCCGATCGCGGCGAACTTTTCGCAGCTCGCTTCGGCGAGTCACCTGACGTTCGTCAACGTCGACGAAAATGGAGCAGCCGTGGCGGCCGAGACCGGCGTGTGGACGGGGTCCGACGAGAGGGGGCAGGGCACGCCGGTGACTTGCGCGTCCTGGCTCAGCGCGAACCCCGCCGACAATGGACAGGTCGGCAGGACGGACCGCAAGGACAAGAACTGGTCGAACGATGGCACGCTCGGGTGCGCTCAGCGCTTCCACCTCTACTGCGTGGAGCGTTGAGCGCCTGCCGGGGCCGCGCGATTCCATGCTCCCGCCCTTCCCCCCTCAACGGCCTTTGAATCAGCTAGGCACGCGAGGGGTGGGCGCGCCTGTCGGCCATGATGCCCGCGCGCCGATGCCCACGGTCATCCACTGGGCACGCTTCGAGCTCACGTTCCTGCGCGCGCTGAATGAGGCGCACGGCGCGGGTACGCCGTTCCCCTTCGACGTCGTCTGTCTGCACGCCGTCTGCGCACGGCTGTTCCCCGAGCTGCCGCGTCGCAGCCTGCGCGCGCTCGCCGGACACCTCGAGGCCTCGCCGCAGATGGTCCGTCGCGCGGCGGGACACGTCGACGTCAGCGCGTTCGTGTGGCGCGCGCTGGTGCCTCGGCACCCGGGCCGGGGCCAGCGTCGGGAGGCTCACGCCGGCGACGCTTCGCTGCACGTCGGTGGGCACGAGCTCCGCTTCCGGCGCTGAGGCGCGCTCGCCGGTGCGACGATCTGCGGGGCGCGACGCACCGCGACGCGCGGCCGCTGTGCCACGCCGCGGGCTCCGCGGGCGTGACCTGGCACGAGCGCACGGCGGACCCACGGTGGCGTGGCTCTTGCCGCTCGAATACCCGAAAGGGTCCTCCCATGAAGCTAGCTCTCGCCATGAGCGTCCTCGCGTTGAGCGCGGTCGCCTGCAACAAGCCCGACTCGTCGACGACGAGCACGACGAACGCCAACGCCAACAACCCCACCAACACCGGGATCAACGAGCGTGATCGCGACGCCAGCGCCGTCACGCCGCTCGATCAGGGCGGCGGCAAGGACCGCGACATCACCGCCGAGATCCGCAGGAACGTCGTCGCCGACGGCGCGCTCGGATACGACGCCAAGAACGTGAAGATCGTCACCGAGGGCGGCAAGGTCACCCTGCGCGGTCCCGTGAAGAGCGCCGCCGAGCGGAGCTCGATCGAGGCGAAGGCCAAGGCCGCAGCGGGGGTCAACGCCGTCGACAACCAGCTCGAAGTGAAGCCATAGCGCACCGATCGATCGCTCGTCTGGGGTAGGCTCTCCGCCATGAGCGTGCAGCGCCGCAATCACGTCCAGGTCTCGGGGGAGGGGCCAGCGACCATGTTCTTCGCTCACGGCTTCGGCTGCGACCAGAACGTGTGGCGGCTCCTCGCGCCCGCGTACGCGAAGCGCTATCGCACGGTGCTGTTCGACCACGTCGGCAGCGGCCAATCCGACCTCACCGCGTTCGACACGGCCAAGTACGGCTCGCTCCACGGCTACGCCGACGACGTGCTGGAGATCATTCACGAGTTCGGCGAGGGGCCCGCGCTCTTCGTCGGCCACTCGGTCAGCGCGATGATCGGCATGCTCGCGAACCTGAAGGACCCGAGCCGCTTCGCCGCGCAGATCATGATCGGCCCCTCGCCCTGCTACATCAACGACGGCGACTACGTGGGCGGCTTCACGCGCAAGGACATCGATTCGCTCCTCGACACCCTCGAGAGCAACTACCTGGGGTGGTCGAGCAACATGGCGCCGGCGATCATGGGCGCGCCCGGTCAGCCCGAGCTCGGCGTCGAGCTGACCAACAGCTTCTGCCGCACGGACCCCGAGATCGCGAAGCACTTCGCGCGCGTCACGTTCCTGTCGGACGTGCGCCCGGGGCTCCCCAAGCTCACCACCCCCACCCTGATCGTCCAGTGCAACGACGACCTCATCGCGCCGCTCACGGTCGGCGAGTATCTGCGGAGCGCGCTTCCGCACAGCACGCTCAGCATCATCGAGAACGTCGGCCACTGCCCGCACCTGAGCTCACCGAGCCGGAGCGCCACCGCGATCGACGACTTCCTGGCGAAAGAAGGCTTTTGACCTCCGTGGCCCCCGAGCGCGATCCGCCTTCCGATAAGGAGACCCTCCTCGACAGCGCCGCCTGCGCGCTGATGCAGACGTCCGCGGACGGCACGTTCCTGCGCGTCAACCGCACCTTCTGCAGCTGGCTGGGGCGAGCGCCGGCCGATCTCGTCGGCAAGCGACGCTTCCAGGACCTCCTCACGATGGGGGGGCGCATCTTCCACCAGACGCACTGGGCGCCGCTCCTCCGCATGCAGGGGTCGCTCTCCGAGGTGAAGCTCGAGGTGCTGCATGCGGACGGCACGACCATCCCGATGATGCTCAACGCGGTCTGCGTCGAGCGGAACGGCGGGATCGTCCACGAGCTCGCGGCCTTCGTGGCGCGCGACCGCGATCGCTACGAGCAGGAGCTCCTGCTCTCGCGGAAGCGGCTCGAGGAGCTCGTGGCCGAGGCCACCCGCCTCCGCGACGACGCGAAGGATCGCGCGCTCTTCGCCGAGCAGATGATCGGGATCGTCAGCCACGATCTCCGCAATCCTCTCTCGAGCATCATGACGGCGTCCGCGCTCCTCGCGGGCGGAGATCTCTCGGCGGGAGAGCAGCGCTTCGTGAGCAAGATCACGCGGGCCACGGAGCGCGCGAACCGGCTCATCGGCGACCTGCTCGATTTCACGCAGGCTCGCCTCGGCGGCGGTCTCTCCGTCTCGCTCGAGCCGATCGATCTGCATGCCGCCGTCTCCGAGAGCCTGGACGAGCTGCGGCTCGCGCACCCGGGCCGAGCCCTCCTGCACGTGCAGACCGGCGAAGGACCGTGCGTCGCCGATGCGAGCCGTCTGGAGCAGCTCGTCGGTAACCTGGTCTCCAACGCGGTGGTCTACGGGCAGCCGGAGGTACCGATCACAGTGACGTCCGCGGTGGAGCCGACCTCGTGCGCGATCGCGGTGCACAACGCCGGCGCACCGATCACGCCGGCGACGCTCGCCACCATCTTCCGCCCGATGACCCGCGGAGCGACCGCGGGCAGCGCGAACCGCAGCGTCGGCCTCGGCCTGTTCATCGTCCGCGAGATCGCGCTGCGCCACGGCGGCGACGCGTTCGTCACGTCGACGGCCGAGCGTGGCACGACGTTCAGCGTGAGGTTTCCCCGCGCCTGAAGCAGGCGGATCAGTGCACCTTCTTCTTCGCGAGCGGGCGGGTCGCGGGACCGTCCAGGACCTCGCCGTCCACGTCGAAGCGCGAGCCGTGGCATGGGCAATCCCAGGAGGTCTCGGCGGTGTTGAACTTCACGAGGCAGCCAAGGTGCGTGCACACGCTCGACACGGCGTGCAGGAGGCCCTCGCGATCGCGATAGCAGGCGAGCCGCTCGCCGTTCACGCGCATGGTCTTGCCCTCGCCGGGGCCGATGTCCTTCGGCTCCTTCGCCTCGACCGGGCGCAGCCGATCGCTGAAGAAGTGCATTGGAAGGTCGACGATCTCGGACGCGAACTCCGCGGCCGAGGCGAGGGGCTTGATGCGCGTCGCGGTGTAGAGCGCCGCCCAGGGGCTCTCCTTGCCGTTCACGAGATCGGTGACGATCGCCGCGGCGATGGTGCCGAAGGTGATCCCGTTCCCGGAGAAGCCGGTCGCGACGTAGACGTTCTCGCTCGCCGAGTTGCGGCCGATGTAGGGGAGCCCGTCGACCGGCTCCTCGACCTGCGCCGACCAGCGGAACGCCGGCTCCGCGACGCTGAACCGCTCCTTCGCCCATGCGCCGAGCGCATCGTGGTGAGGGGCGGTGTCCTTCTCGGTGCCCGTCTTGTGGTCCTCGCCGCCGACCACGAGGTACGTGGTGCCGTCGACCGCGAAGCTGCTGAAGTAGTGGTACGGGTCGAGCGTGTCCCAGAACAGCGCGTCGGGGAGCGCGCTCGCTGCGATCGGGAAGGCCAGCACGTACGACCGGTACGCGTGGATCTTCGTCTGGAGGAACACGCGGTTGAGCGGGGCGTGCGTCGCGACGAGCACCTTCTTCGCCCGCACGGTGGGGCCGTTCTCGAGATGTAGCGTGCATGGATCGCCGTCGTCGATGGTGACGACGCGGCTCTCCTCGTGCAGCCGAGCGCCTGCGGCCTGCGCGGCCCGCGCGAGGCCGGCGATGTAGCGGAGGCCGTGCATCTGCGCCTGATCGGGGAAGCGCAGCGCGCCGAGGGTCGCGAACGGCAGCGAGGCGCTGGGCAGCAGCTCGACGGCGAGGCCGGCCGCGGCCGCCGCCTCGTGCTCCTCCTTCAGCAGCTCGAGGTCCTTTGCGCGATCGGTATAGAGGAGCCCCGGTCGGCGCACGAAGTCGCAGTCGATGCCCTCCTCACGGGTGAACGAAGCGACCTGCTCGATCGCGGCGCGGCTCGACTGCGCCACGAGCCGTGCGCCGTCCTTGCCGAAGTCCTTCGCGATCTGCTGGTAGCGCGTGTCGACCGCCTCGGTGAGGTGGAACGTCGAGCCGCTCGTCACGCCGGAGCCGAGCCGCCGCGCTTCGAGGAGCAGCACGCGCTTGCCGGACCGCGCGAGCATCAGCGCCGCAGTGAGGCCCGTGATTCCGCCGCCGACGATCGCAACGTCGACCTCCGCATCCTCGGCGAGGGGTGGGACTGCGGGCGGGGCTTCGGTCCGTGACCACAACGATGCGTTCGTCATGGGAGCACGCGAGTGCAACGTACATGCCGTCCCCCGCGCGTTCTGGC
>JAYTBL010001022.1:0-6437 GCA_043736975.1 Polyangiaceae bacterium | reverse complement strand
CGTTCTGCCGGCACGCCGATGACGCGGTCGACGATGCGGGTAGCGAGCGCGCCGCGCGCTCGGCCGTCGACGCGCTGCGTGCGCGCGTCGATCGCGTCTACGCCGACCGCGCGCTCGACGCGGTGGTCGAGCGCGCGTTCTCGCGGGTGGTGCAGCGCTTCGCGATCCCTCGCGCCATCCCCGACGCGCTCCTCGAGGGCATGGAATGGGACGTCGAAGGGCGCACCTACGACAGCGCCGAGGACGTGCGCGCCTACGGCATGCGGGTCGCCGGCACCGTCGGGCTGATGATGACGCTCATCATGGGTGAGCGCGACACCGACGTCCTGGCGCGCGCCTGCGACCTCGGCGTCGCGATGCAGCTGACGAACATCGCGCGCGACGTGGGGGAGGACGCACGGCGCGGCCGGCTCTACCTTCCCTCGCGCTGGCTCACGGAGGCGGGCGTCGATCGCGAGCAGTTCCTCGCGCACCCCGAGGCCACCGAGGGGATCCGCGCCGTCGTCGCGAAGCTCCTGGTCGAGGCAGACGCGCTCTACGACCACGCCGACGCTGGGATCGCGCACCTCCCGCGTGATTGCCGCGTCGCGATCCGCTCGGCGCGGCTCGTCTACTCGGCGATCGGGAACGACATCCGCAAGGCTGGGTTCGATTCGGTGAGCCGCCGCGCGATGGTGCCGCTCCGCCACAAGCTCTGGCTCGTCCTGCGCGCCTTCGGGGCGCGCGCCTGGCGCGCGAAGCCGCTCTCGGAGCGCGCCAGCGCCGAGGCCTTGCCCCTGCTCGGCGCGGTGACCTGAAATGGATGCCCGCTTTGCCCTGGACCGGCTGCGCGAGCGCGCGGGCGACGAGCTCGTCGAGCGCATCGAGCATCTTGATCGCAGCCGTGCGCAGCGCCCGATCGACGCGCCACTCCTGCCCCCGGACCGGACGACGCCCGTCGACGTCGACGTGGTGCTCGCGGGCGGAGGGCTCAGCCTCCTCGTCGCGGCCGAGCTCGCGCGGCTCGGGCTGAGCGTGGTGGTGCTGGAGCGCGCGCGCGCGGGCGCCGCGCACCGCGAATGGAACGCGAGCGACGAGGAGCTCGTCACGCTCGTCGACGCGGGGATCGTCTCGGCCGAGGAGCTCGAGACGCTCATCGTCGGGCGCTACCGCGACGGCCTCTGTGCCTTCCACGGCGGCGTCCCCCGGCACGTCCTCGGTGTCCTCGATCGCGCGGTCGACGCGGGCCCCCTGCTCGAACGCGTGCGCGCGGTCGCGGAGCAGCGCGGCGTACGATTTGTCGACGGCGCGTCGGTCGACGCGCACGGCACCGGCCCGCAGTCCATCCGCGTCGGCTGGAAGGAGAGGGACGGAGGCCGCAGCGAGCTGGTCGCGCGCGTGCTCGTGGACGCCCGCGGCTCGGCCAGCCCCTACGCTACCGCCGATCTCGTGTGCCCCACCGTGGGCGGCGTGATCCAGGGCCTCCGCGAGGGGTCGGGGCCGCGCGAGGTGGACCACGAGGTCGGAGACATCCTCGTCACCACCGAGCACGCCGACGTGGATCTCGGTCGCCAGCACGTCTGGGAGGGCTTTCCTGGCCGTCCCGGCCAGATCACGGTCTACCTCTTCTACTATGCGCGCGCGGGCGGCCTGCCCGAGGGCGCGCTGGCGCGCCTCTACGGTCGCTTCTTCGACACGCTCCCTTCGTACAAGGAGGGAGACGCGACCCTCGTGCGCCCGACGTTCGGGTACATCCCCGGCTGGTCACGGCTGGCGCCCGCGCCACGCGCGCCCTCGCCGCGCATCGTGCTGGTGGGGGATGCCGCCGCGCGCCACTCACCGCTCACGTTCTGCGGCTTCGGCTCGATGCTGCGGTCGTTCGGCCCCGCAGCTGCGGCGATCGCAAGCGCGCTCGCGGACGGCCGAGCCCCCTCTCCGTCGGTGGTCCCCGAGGACGACATCCACTCGTGGACGGGCGCGCTCGCGGCGGTCATGGCCTCGGGTGTGCTGCCCGGCGCGAAGCTGAACGGCCTGCTCGACGCCGCGTTCGGGGCGCTCGAACAGATGGGTAACGACGACTTCGCCGATCTCCTCAAGGACCGCATGAGCGGCCGTCGCTTCACCGAATTCCTCAGGTTGACGGGCGGGCGTCACCCGGTGGTGTACCGCGAGGTGATGCGGGCGCTCGGGCCGATGGCCGCCGCGCGCTGGGGGGTCCGCCTCGCGCGCGAGGTGTTTGTGTGAGCTCGCGGGCGCCGAGGAAGAAGCCATACGGCGCGGCGCCCCGCGCATGGTGCACGGCGTGAGCATCGCGGATGCGGCGCAGCCAGGCGACCCGCGCCAGGAAGCGCACCGGCAGGCGGCCGTGGACGAAGCCGTCGTGCACGACCACGTAAGCGAGCCCGAAGCTCGTCATGCCGACGCCAACGCCGATGCAGGCGGCCGCCGCCGGTCCGTGCAGATTGCATCCAGCCATCACCAGCGCGGCGGCGACCGGCGCGTGCGCGGCCGAGAGCATGTCGTTGCGCTCGAAGCGGCCACGACGGCGGCTGTGATGCGAGCGATGGATGCCCCACAACGACCGGTGCCACACGCGCCCGTGGAGCAGGCGCGCCCATGGCTCCATGGCGACAGCCACCACCAGCGCGACCGCCGCGCCCATCAGCCACTGCGTCAGCGTGCTCACGGGGCCGCCTCGTGATCGCGGCCGCCAAGAGCCGCTGGTTCAATGCGTGGTTCGCCCGCCACGCGCGCACACGTATCCAGCGGACGTTCGGGCGTGTGCTCGTCGCCGGTCTCGAGGATGCGCGCCAGGTCGTCGCGCGCACGCCGGCCCTCGTCGTCGCGAACCACTCGGCCTGGTGGGATGCGCTTGTCGCGCTCTACGCTTCGCAGCTGCTGCTCGCCTGCGACGGCTACGCCATGATGGACGCGGCGAACCTGCGGCGCCTCCCGTTCTTCCGCCGCGTGGGCGCATTCGGCGTCGACCTCGACGACCCCGCCGACGGCGCCCGCGCCATCCGTCATGCCGCGCGCTTGCTCGATCGCGCCGGGCGAGCGCTCTGGATCTTCCCCGAGGGCCGCGAGCGCTCGCCGTACGGCGCCCTGGCGCTGCGGCCCGGCGCGGCGCAGATCGCGCGCGTCGCGAAGCGCGCCGCGGTCGTGCCGGTCGGCCTGCGTTACGTCTTCGGCGCCGCCGAGCAGCCCGATCTCTGGATGTCGTTCGGCGCTCCCCTCGCGGCGGAGCGCGACGTGGGACGCGGCGTCGTCCTCCAGCAAGAAGGGATCGAGCGCGAGCTCGCGCGGATCGACGGAGCGCTGGAGCGCGGCGCCCCGTCCGACGCCTTCACCATCGTCCACGCCCGCGGCGCGAGCCTGATGGGGCACCTCGCGGAGCGCGTCCTCGCGCGCCTCCTGCCGGCGTGACACGCGGAGCGTGCGCCCGCGCCAGCGGACCTCACGCGAGGAGAGCGCCGCCGCGCAGGCCGCGAGCAGCGTGAGATCCGCGAGCAGCGCCTGCATTGCTGCACGCAGCGGGGCGAAGCGAAGGCCGGCGAGGTAGCGCGCGATGCAGCTCACCAGCAGGCGGAAGAGCAGCGCCAGCGCGAGGATGGTCCCGTCCCCCGCCAGCGCAAGCGCCACGATGAGCAGGGGCGCGGGCGCGAGCAGCGTGGGGTAGGAGAGGAGCAATCGAGGGCGCTGCATGCGGATCACGACGAGCCAGCGCGTGTAGCGCGCGAGCACGTCGCGCAGCGGCCGACCGCTGGCCATCGACCGCGCGACCAGCCCGCGGACCATCACCGACCGATGACCGTGCGCGCGGAGCCTCCGCGCGAGCTCCATGTCCTCGCCGATCACCTCGACGAGCGGCGCGAACCCGCCGATCGAGTCGAGCGCGTCGCGCCGGACGGCGAAGAGCTTTCCGACGAGGCCGCTCTCGTCGATGGCGCCGAGGAGTGGAAACGCGTGGAGCGAGGCATCGAGGATCGCGCGCGAGGCGTGGTCGCCCAGCGTGAGGAGCTCTCCGTTCTCGACGGGCGGAGCCCACGCGGCCATGACCGTCCCGTCGGCGAGCGGCTCGCGCAGGCGCGCCACGTCGCCCTCGCGGAGCGCGACGTCGGAGTCGGCGACCACGACGATGCGCGCATGCGAGGTCGCCACCGCCCGCGCGAGCTGCGCCGCCTTGTGGTTCAAACCGGTCGCGTGCGTCAGGACGACGGAGGCGTCGACTCCGTGGCGGCGCAGCGCGGCGGCTACCCTGCGCGCGACGGGATACGCCGCGTCGTCCTCGTCGCCCACCGCGAAGATCACGAGCGAAGCGCCCCCGGTGGCGAGGAGTCGCTCCTCGAGGCCGCGCTCGGCGCCGGCCAGCGGGCGGAGCAGCAGGCACGTCGCGCTGCCGGAGCCGCTCCTCGTCCGCACGCTGCGTCGGAACGCGCGGGCGATCGCCGTCGACACCGTGCCAGCGTAGATCAGCGTCCACGCGGAAGTGAGGAGGGCAGCGATCACCGCGGGTCACCCGGTCGAGGTCGACCCGACGGCGGCGGGGCTGCGCGTGAGGCTGGTCGCGCCGAGATCGGCGAGGACGCTCCGGGCCGCGGTCCTCCCGGACAGCGCGGCCATCGGGACGCCGGGGCCCGGGTGCGCGCTCCCGCCCGCGAGGAAGAGCCCGGGCACCTTCGTGCGCGCCGATGGTCTCGCGAGCGCCGAGAAGGGACCATGCGAAGCCTCACCGTAGAGCGCTCCGCCCGTGCCGGGCGCGAGCCGCTCGAACAGCGTCGGCGTGGCGCGCACCATGGCGCGGGGAGCGATCTGCAGGCCCGCCCTCGCGAGCGTCGCGAGCATGTCCTGCTCGCAGCGCTCGACCTCCGCGCTACCGAGCGGAGAGACATCGGCGGTCGCGGGCGCGTTGACGATCACGAAGAGGCGCTCGTCTCCGTCGGGAGGTGCTGCGTCGTCCGCGGTGCGATCTTGCGCGCAGACGTAGACGGTGGCCTCGGCCGCCAGCTCGCGGCGGCCGAAGAGGGCGCGGTGCTCGGCGGCATAGTCGCGTGAGAAGAACACGTTGTGGTGCGCGAGCGGAAAGCCGGTTGCGCGTCCGACGATGGCCCAGGTGACCGCCGAGAGCGAGCGCCGCTGGGGATCGGGCAGACGGCACGCGGTCCTTCCGGTGGCGCCGAGCGCGCCCGACGCGAGCGTCGCCACGTCGACGTTGGCGATGACGGCGGCGGCAGAAAGGACCTCGCGCCCGCCTCCCGGCCCCTCGGCGACGACGCCGGTCGCGCGACCGTTCGTGAGGAGGATGTCACGCACCGAGGTAGCGTAGCGGAAGGTGACGCCCATGGAGGCCGCGAGCTGCGCGAGCGCTGCGGCGAGGTGCGCCATCCCGCCCTCCACCACGGCGACGCCCTCGCGCTCGACGTGAGCGATGAGGTTCAGCGTCGCCGGCGCCTCGAAGGGAGACGAGCCTACGTAGGTCGCGTAACGCCCGAACAGCGCGCGCAGGCGCTCGTCGTCGAAAGTCGCCGTGAGCGCGCCCCACATCGTGCGGTGGGCGTCGATGCTGGCGAGGCCGCGCAGGCCGAGGCGGCCGCCGGCCTTCGCCAGCGCACCGAAGCTGGGCTTTTCCTGCTCGAGGAACGGGCCGCGCACGGCCTCGAAGATGCGGGCGCCTCGCTCCGCGAAGCGCCGGTAGGCATCGGCCTGCGCGGAGCCGGCGAGGCGGGCGACAGCGCCGGCCGAGCGATCGACCTCGGAGTGCAGGTCGAGCCGCGTGCCATCGGCAAACGCGTGGCGCGCCACGATCGCCGACGGCGTGAGCGTCACGGCATCGTCGAGGCGGCGGCCGGCGCGCGCGAAGAGGTCGTCGAAGACCCATCGCATCGTCAAAACGGTAGGCCCGACGTCGATGCTCCGTCCGTCGACCGTGACCGTGCGCGCCTTCCCGCCCGGAGTCGCAGCGCGCTCGATTACCACCACCTGCTCGCCGCGGGCCGCGAGCTCGACGGCGGCCGCAAGACCGCCAAATCCTGCGCCGATGACGACGGTGGGCGCTCGCGGCATTGGCAGAAGGTTGTACCGCGTCCATGATTTGTCCATAGTGCCGATTGACATTGGACAAACTTTGTACAAACTTTCTCCTCATGGCCGATCCCGTCCTGGAACGTGCGCTCCACGAGGCCCTCGCAGCAGGAGGCGGAGCGCCCCCCCCGCGGCTCGGTGAGGCGCTCGCCTACGCGGTATTTCCGGCCGGCGGGCGGGTACGTCCGAAGCTGTGTCTCGAGGTCGCGCGGGCCTGCGGCACCGCGGGCGATCTCGCGTATGCGGCCGCGTGCTCGGTCGAGCTGCTTCACTGCGCCTCGCTGGTTCACGACGACCTGCCGTGCTTCGACGATTCGCCACTGCGTCGCGGTCGGGCGTCGGTGCACTATGCGTACGGTGAAAGCCTCGCGGTGCTT
>JAYTBL010001021.1:0-6440 GCA_043736975.1 Polyangiaceae bacterium | reverse complement strand
GCAACGGCGCCGCGCGGAGGGACAGCGCCGCGCTGCAGAAGGGACACGCCGTTTCGGACGCGCGCACGTGACGGGCGCAGGACGAACAGGGCAGGAGGCGCGCGTCGCTCATGGTTCAGGTCTATCTCACCCTGCGCCGCTGAGCAAAGGCGGCCGAGGACGGCGGACGCGGACGCTTGTAATTTTCCACAAGAAAGCAGAGGTCGATCACACGCAGCGGGGTCGCGCGGATCCAGCGTGTCACTTCGCCGATACACCGATCACCCCATCGTTGGGGACGAAAGCAGGGAAATGTAGGTCGCGCTCCGGTGCCACGCGCCGGCACGGCCGTTGCGACAGCCTTCTCATGAACTCGATCAATGTAGCGAAGCGATTCGGAAACGTGACCGCGCTCGCGGTGGCGGTGAGCACGATCGCTCTGCTGGGCGGCGGCTGCGGAGCGGAGACGGGCGACGAAGCGACGGGCGCGAGCTCCGACGAGATCCGCGTCTCGAGCAGCTTCACGTCACGCGGTACGGGCTACTACCCCGACTCGAGCGCGCTCGAGGGCGGCTTCAAGGATCGCATCGGCAAGCCGCTGCGTACGCTGCAGCAGTTCCTGTCGGGCAGCGCCCCCTACGTCTCGGTGGCGATGGACTCGAGCGCGTTCAAGTACGGCACGCGCCTCCGCATCCGCGAGCTCGACGCGAAGTACGGGCGCGCGATCGTCTTTCGCGTCGTCGACACCGGCGGCGCCTTCCGCGGCAGGGGCCGGGCGCGCATCGACATCTGCACCGCGAACAAGAAGGCCTCGCTCGACTCCACGATCAACGGCACGCTCCACCTCGACGTCATCGACGAGACCGGCGGCGGCACGCTCCCGCCGGTGGCCGGCTCGCCCGATCAGGAGGCCGACACCAGCGACGATCCGCCTCCCGCCTCGAGCGGCAGCGGCGCGGCGGGCTCGGGCGCGACGTGCTCGTACGACGGCCAGTGCAACCCCGGCAACAACGGCGCAGGGATGATCTGCGTCTCCGGCAAGTGCGAGAAGGGCTGCCACCGCTCGAACCAGTGCCCGGGCAGCCAGACGTGCAACTTCTCCGGCCAGTGCCAGTGACCCGCTAGCTCACTTGGGGCGATGGCTCTCCTGGAAGGTCACCTCGACCTTGACCTCCTTGCCGTCGCGCAGGACGACCGCAGGGACGGTCTCGCCCGGCTTGCTCGCGTTGAGGACGAACATCAGATCCTCCACGCTGCCGACCTCGCTCTTGCCGAGCCGGACCAGCACGTCTCCCTTCTTCATCCCGCCCTTGTCGGCTCCGCTGCCGGGACGAACGCCGGCGAGGAGCACGCCCTTCTTACCGGGTCCGGGGCCGCCGTAGTCGGGGATGGTGCCGAGCGAGGCATTGAAGCTTCGCTGATCGCCGCGATCGCTGCCGCCTTCGGTGCCGGTCTTGAACGTGAGCGCCTTCTCCCGCGTGGACGCCGCGAGCGCGACCTCCGCGACGATCTTGCCGATCTGGTTCGCGCCCCCCGCGTTGATCTTGTCCGCGGTGTCGGAGGGCTTGTGGTAATCGCCGTGCGTCCCGGTGAAGAAGTGCAGCACCGGCACGCTCGCCGAGTAGAACGACGTGTGGTCGCTGGGACCGTAGCCATCGCCGCTGAGCCCACACTCCACGCGTGACGCGGTGCACGCCGCAGGCACGAGCTCCTTCCACTCCGCGGCGGTCTCGGCGCCCAGGACCTGCAGGCGGTTTTCGCGCATGCGGCCGACCATGTCCATGTTGAGCATGGCGTAGACGTTCTCGAGCTTGCCCTTCGACTTCGCCTGCGTGACCCATTTTTGGACGAGATGGGCCGAGCCGAGGACGCCCGATTCCTCGCCGGAGAAGGAGACGAACACCACGTCGCGCTTGAGCTGCCCCTTGCGCAGCGCGGTGGCGCGCGCCACCTCGAGCAGCACCGCGGTGCCGGACGCGTTGTCGTCCGCGCCGCCGTGCACCTCCTCGGAGTGCGGCGCGAGCGAGTAGCGCCCGCCCTTCCCGAGGTGGTCGTAGTGCGCGCCGATGACGACGACGCCGGGCAGCTTCTTGCCGTCCGCCGGCTCGGCCACGACCTTGGCGACCACGTTGAACGCGCTCTGCGAGACGGGCGTGAGGTCGATCCTCAGGGCGCCGGCTACGCGCGACTTCTTCACCAGGCGCTCGATGATCGGCTTGCCCGCGCTGCGCTTCAGCACGATCACCGGGATGCCGGCATCCGAGTAGCCCTCGGGAGCAAGGGCCGGCAGGCGCGCCTCGTCGGGTTGTTTCCAATCCGCCTTGGCGCCCTCGGGGGGCGAGGGGTCGTCGACCACCACCAGCGCCGCCGCGCCCTTCTCGCGCGCGGTGAAGGCCTTGCGCCGGATGTCGCCGTAGCGGCGCTGGAGCTCGGTGCTCGTGAGCTTGCCGCCCTCGGGCGCGAAGCGGCGCACGACCACGATCTTCTTCTTCACATCGAGCGCCTTGTAGTCGTCCAGCGCGACGTCGGCCCCAATGATTCCGTAGTTGGCGAACACGAGGTCGCCCTTCACGTCCGACTTCGCGGGCGAGTAGCCGAGCACGCCGTAGTCCTCGGCGGCGAGCGCCTTGCCGTCGATCGTCACCGCGGTGGTAGCTTCGCTCCGGAGGCTCGTCACCACCGGGAACGCCTGGCGGTAGCCGTTGTCGTCGCCCGCGGGCGCGAGGCCGAGCTCCTGGTAGCGCTTCTCCAGGTACGCGCCCGACGCGTCGAGACCGGCCTGGCCGATGCCTCGTCCCTCGCGCGCCGGATCGGCGAGCCACTGGATGTCGTTCATCACGCGGTCGGCGCCGGTCGCCTCCTTGGGCGTGCTCGCGTCCTCGACCCAGCGCGCGACGAACACGTTGGTGTCGTGCTGGCCCTTCGCGGTGGCGCGGTTCGAGGAGAACGCGAGCGTCTTGCCGTCGGGCGAGAACATCGGGAAACCGTCGAAGCCGGCGGCGTAGGTGATGCGCTCGAGGTTGGCGCCGGAGAGATCGATGCCCCAGATGTCGAACTCGCGCCCCTTGGGGTCACCGTGGTTCGAGGAGAAGAGGATGCGCTTGCCCGACGGATGCCAGAACGGCGCGAAGGAGGCGGCGTCGAGGTACGTGATCTGGACCGGGTCCGAGCCGTCGGCGTTCGCGACGTAGAGCTCCAGCTTCGAGGGTCGTACCAGGCCCTGCGCGAGGAGCTTCTTGAAGTCGTCGAGCTCCTTGCCGGGCCGCGGGCGCGAGGCGCGCCACACGATCTTCGAGCAGTCGGCGTTGAAGAACGCGCCGCCGTCGTAGCCGGGCGTGCTCGTGAGGCGCTTGACGTTCTTGCCATCGGCGTCCATCCGGTAGAGCTCGATGTCGCCGTCGCGCGTCGACGTGAAGAGGATCGAGCCGTCCTTCGCGCAAACCGTGGCCTCGGCGTCGTAGCCCTTCACGTCGGTGAGGCGCACGACGTTCTTGCCGTCGGCGTCGGCCTTGAAGATGTCGTACGTGTCGTAGAGCGCCCAGACGTAACCGAGGCTGTGATCAGGCTTGGGCGGGCAGGCGTCGCCGCCGAGCATGGTCGACGCGTAGATCACCTGCTGGTTGCCAGGGAGGAAGTACGAGCACGTGGTCGCGCCCTTGCCGCTCGAGACCGGCACGAGCGTGGGGATGTTCCCGCGGCTGCCGTCGGCGGGCGGCGGGACGATGCCGTTCAGCGGCATCCGATGGATGCTGTCACACTCGTTGTCAGCCGTGCCGCGCGACTGGAGGATCAGCTGCGTGCCGTCGAACGCCCAGTAGGCCTCGGCGTTCTCGCCGGAGAGCGTGAGCTGGCGCACGTCCGCCAGGTGCTTCTCCTCGGGGACGAGCGTGGCCACGGGGATGGGCGTTCCGGTCGCGGCCTTCACCGGCGTCACCGCCGGCGTCGGCTCTCCGCAGGCCGCGAGGAGCAGGGTCACGGTCGCGCTGGAGACGGCGAAGATGAGGAGGGCGCGCTTCATGGCCCGCGGTTATACAACGGCCGCGACGCGCTCGCGGGCGATCTCGAATTACGGTGCGGTGGGAGCGAGCACTCCCTGGCACGCGCCAACGCCGCTCAGATTGACGAACGCCGCGTTGCCGCGCGAGATGGCATGGAGCACGCCGCCGAGCGCGCCGTTCCTGGCGCTCGCGGAGCTCGCGGGCGTGGAGGGGCTAACCTGCTGGCCGGTCGTGGGGGAGAAGTCCGCCTTGCCCAGGGGACTCACCTGCCCGAACCAACCCGGCGTGAGCCAGCCGTTGGAGCGGACGTAGAGCAAGTTGTAGTTGGCGGTCGTGCCGTCCGGCCAGCCGTTGGAGTTGAAGCTGTCCTTGGGAGTGTCGCCGCTGACGATCAGCACGACGTTGTCGGCGAGCGACAGCGGAGCGCCGTTGTGTCCGCAGCGCGGCTCCTTCATCGTCGCGAGCTCGAGGTAGAAGCCCTCGACCATGCGCGCCAGGCCGTCGGCCATGGTCGTGGCGGGGCCGATAGTGGCGAAGGCGCCGTGCGGATCGTTGGCGACGGCCGGGATGATGATGGTACCGAGCAACCCGAGCTCGAAGGCGTGAGCCGTGAAGAAGAGCTTCTGTGCGAGGGCGATCTGGAGCGGGTCCTGGCCGGCGCCCCACCCGTCGAGCGTCGCGGACGGGGCACGGAGGCCCTGCTCCTCGGCGGGGGTCACCTGACCCTTCATCACCCCGATCGCGCCGTCCAGATCGGCGACCGACAGGGGGTTGGGAGCGCCAGTCGCGGTGCCGTAGGCGGCACCCGCGAAGGCGAGGACCGCGAACGTCGGAGTGAGCACCTTCTGCGCGACAGCGCCCGTGGGAATCACCGAGGCGCCCGAGGCCAGCGTGATCGCGCTGGTGGGGTTGGGCGTGTGGGTCTCGTTGGTCCCCACGACGAACGCGGTCACGCTCGGCTTCGTGCCGACGCCCTGGAGGAGCGGATGTCCGTCGACGCTGCGCGCGTAGAGCGGGTGCTCGGCGGTCGCGCCGGAGACGAACGGCGCCTTCGTGGGATCGTCGTACGCGTAGGTCGCCTTGGGCTCCGTGATCAGCGCCGGTGGCGGCCAGAGGAGCGTGAACCACGCGAGCCCGCCGGTGCCGGCGACGATGTGCACCACCCGCTGCGCGCCGCACTCCGGGAGCACCGTGGCATCGGGGCGCGGCGCCCCGTCAGGAGGTTGCGATGCGCTGTCGGTCGGCGAAGAAGCGTCCTCGCCGTCGCGGATCTCGGCGGCGGGAGGGCCGTGGTCATCGAGGCCGATGAGCGCGCCGCACCCGAGGACGAGCGCGCTCGCCCCACCGACGATCCCAAGATTGAGCGCATGGCCATTTCGAGGATACCCCCCTTCCTCAGAATTGCAGGTCGAGGGTGTGCGATCCGAGGGACGCGGACGTCGAGGTCCCGCTCGGCGCGAGGAGGATGAGCACGGCCGCGGCGCCGAGCAGGACCACCCCGCCGACGACGGAGACCGTCGAGACGGTAGCCCACGTGTGCGCGGACTCGTTGGCCTCGAAGCCGGCGGTGGTCTTGCAGGCGAAGCCCGCGCAGTCGGACTCCGCGGTGTCCTTCTTGCCGAGCGCGATACCGCCGGCCACGAGGCCGAACACCAGCGCGCCCGCGCCGACGCCGCCGGTGACGTAGCCGACCGTCTTCCACGGCGCCGAGCTCGAGGCGGCGGTGGGGGGAGTGTCTCTCTCCGCGAGCGCCGAGGTGCCGGCGAGCGCGGGGATGAACACCGTGGCGTCGCTCGAGCCTTTCCGTACCTCGAAGGTGACCGTGATCGGCGCGCGGTTCGGCGCGCTCGCGCCGATCGCGTGCGAGCCGGGATCTACCGGCACGGGCGTCGCTCGCGCGACGGCGACGTCGAGCGGCTCACCGTCGAGCAAGAGCACGACGTCGCGCGGAGCTCGCGAGAGATCGAGCTACACGCGCGCGAGTGACCCTTCGAGCGCCATGGCGTGCTTCTTCGCGAGATCGGCGCGCTTCGTCTGACCGGCGCGGGTCGCCAGGCCGATCACCTCGTTGAACTGCGCCCAAGCGCTGGCGTTCTTGCGGATCTGCTCGTTGCACAGCGCGAGGTTGAGGACGGTGCCGATCTGCGGATCGAGCTTCTGGCTCTCTGCGAAGCGCGCGCACGCTTCGCTGGTGCGGTTGCTCTCGAGGAGCGCCTTCGCTTCGTCGAACAGCTTCTCCGCTTGGGCGATGTTGGCGGCCTTGCCCTGCGCGTGCGCGACGGTGCCGATGCCGAGCACGGCCATCAGCACGGCTCCGGTGAGGATTCGCCGCATCAAAACCGCCCGAGGTCGACGCCTTCGCGGTCGTTGGTCTTCGCGGGACGTGCCGGCGGCGGCCGCGGAGCAGGCGGCGCGGCCGGACGGCAGGGCGGCTCACCGGGACGGACGGCGCCGGACGCGCGC
>JAYTBL010001020.1:0-2550 GCA_043736975.1 Polyangiaceae bacterium | reverse complement strand
CGGAGCTGCTCGAGCTCCTCGACGGGCCAGGGAAGATCGTGGACCTTCAGCTCGCGAAACTTCCCGTGCTGGAAGGGACGGAGCTGGTCTTGAACGATGAGCGTCAGTGCGTTCGAGGCGCTTCGACGCGCTCGCTCGAGGTTCGGAACCCCGAAACCGAAACGTCGCAGAAGGCGCTGGGCGAGCTCCCGCTTGTTCGCGCCCGACGCACGCTCCTGCATGCGCGGCGTCCATTCGGCGGACTGCACGACGAGTGCGCGCACCGTCTCCGGCCACAGCTTCGGGTACTCCCCATACAGGGCGCCCGCGAATCGCGCGACCTGCGCGGTCGCGGCGCTCGTCGCCCACGTCGGGACGAGCAGCCTCTCGAGCGGCTTGTAGGAGGTCGTCACCAGAGACACGGCCGGGTGCTGGCAGGCCGTCTGCCCGTCGTGGAGCTTGTTTCCCCCTTCGAAGACAACATCGGGCTTGATGGGCCACTGCGGCTCGAACACGAGCGACGTCGAGCTGTAGGGGGAAAGGTCTCCGCAGCTGGCAACCGGTGCCCATCCGAAGGTGGATCGCTCGGTCGAAGCGCCCACCGTGAGCGCGTTCCATGCCTGACCGGGGTCATGGATGCACTCCGTGTCGCTACGGGCAATGTGATCCAGATCCATCGAGTCGACGTTTCCGGCGGCCTGGATGAACAGTCGACGCGGGACGTCCCCACCTTCGTCGAGGTACTCCAGTCCGTTCGTGGTCGCGTCGAAGGACCGACCGGCGGAGATCGCGTCGAGCGCCGCGGACCACGACGTTGGCTTTCCGCGGTCTCGCTGAAAGGGGGCGGTCACTGCCATGGAGAATCCGCGTTGGCGGAGCGGCGCCGCGATCTCGACACGGGCCACGGCCTCCGCCGTGACCGCGCCATACAGCTCAGGGGCGTTGACCCCCGTGGGAGGCAGGATCTTGACCGACTCCAGCACATGGGTGAGCTGCGCCGTGTTCGCACCTCTTGCCGCCTGCGGTCAGGAAGGCCCGCAGGGGTTGCCCGGCGCCAATGGCACGAATGCCGACGGGACCACCGCCGGGGCTGGCGCGAACGGCGCCGTAGGCGGAAACGGTGCGAACGGCACCAACGGGACGGCGGGACCAGCAGGACCAGAGGGGCCGGCGGGCGCGCCTGGTGCGGCCGGTGCGGCCGCCGTGAACCCGAGCACCGAGACGAGCGGCGCGCGCATCAAGGCCAGGTATTCGACGTACACCTACGCGGGAGCAGACGGCGCGAAGCAGACGATCAAAGGTTTCGGTGGTTGGTACGACAGCCAGCGTCTCGAAGCGTGCTCCGTGATGCTCGCCTCGGATGGGGCGAGGAGGTGTCTCCCGCCCGGCACGGGCACAATCGGGTACATGGCCGATGCCGCCTGCACCAAGCCGGTCGTCACGGTGGCGAGCGGGGCAATGGCGCCGAAGTACGCGACGAATTACGTCCCCATCGCCGAAGGCTCGGGATTGCGACTGGTCACCGTCGGGGCGAAACTGGCGCTCGCGAGCTGGTACGTCAGTTCCGGCGCTAGCTGTATCGCGGTTGGTGCGCCGAGCGCTGGTACTGACATTTACGACGCGAGCGCTGTCGAGATCGCGCCCACGACTTTCGTGGCGTTCACTTTCACTACCGTCACGATGTAGTTGCAGTGAAGGGACGCGTCTGGCGAGCAACGACGCCCTGAATGGGCGTCGGGAGCGCGCCCGTTCTTGTGGGCGAGGCCCACCCGACCGGGGCGTATCGCCCGAGTCGCTCCGCTAGCGCCGCGCCTTCGCGGGGGCGATGCTGAGCGCGTCGGGCTCGTCGTCGTGGCCCGGCACCGCCACGCGCACGCGCTCGTCGCACTCGTCGATCAGCTCGGCGGCGGCGCTCTCCTCGACCCAGTCGAGGTGCGCGTGGAGGCGGCCGCCCAGCTCCGAGACCTCCTGGTGCAGCCAGTAGCGGCCGTTCGGGCGCGCCTCGAGCCAGGTGGGCCCGGTGTCATCGTCGACGGACGTGAGCTGGTGATCGCCCGTCGCCGCGAGCCAGCACACGTACGTCCCGCCGCGGGTGGCGCCGACCAGACGCCCGTTGTCGCGCAGCTCCATCGAGACGTCGCGCGCGAGCGTCTCGGGGCGCATCACGCAGATCTGCGCGGAGCCGCGCGCGATGGGGTTCGCGACCGACCGCACCCGCGCCACGTTCGGCTCGCGCACGGGCTCACAGCCCGGCATCGCCAGCAGCAGCGCGAACATCGCGAACTTGCGCATGGATATGTCGTAGCGGCGCCCCGGCCCCCGGTCCAGGGGCCGCGCGGATCTTTCGCCCGATCCTGCGGTCGTGCTCCACTTCGTCTTCCAGATACGCTGAGATCAGCCCACGCCGAGCAGCTCGACCTCGAACACGAGCGTCGATCCCGGCGGGATGACGGGCGGGAAGCCGCGCTCGCCGTACGCGAGGTCGGGCGGGATGGTCAGCTTGCGCATGCCGCCGATCTTCATGCCGGCGACGCCCTGGTCCCAGCCCTTGATGACCTGGCCGCGACCGAG
>JAYTBL010001019.1:0-2556 GCA_043736975.1 Polyangiaceae bacterium | reverse complement strand
GCGGAGCCCCCTCGACAGAAATCAGAGCCGCGAGTCGGGCTTGAACCGACGACCTGTGCTTTACGAAAGCACTGCTCTACCGCTGAGCTATCGCGGCGGTAAGGGAGAGGCTCGTCAATTAGGCGGCGGTGACGGCTTCGTCAAGACCCATTGCGCGTCGCGGGTTTACCGAGCGACCGGTTTTCGCTCCTACGCTCGCGATTCGCGTGGCGGCAAGGCGGCTCAGCGCCATGATCGAGTGCTGCGGATTCACGCCCAGGTTGGTCGGGAACACGCTCGAGTCGACGACGTAGAGCCCCTCGGTGCCGTGGACCTGGAAATCGGGCCCCACCACCGACGTCCGCGGGTCGACCCCCATGCGCGCGGCGCCGAACAGGTGCGTGGCGATGAAGTTGTAGCTCCGCGGGACGAGCGGGGCGGCCTCGAGGAGCTTCACCTCGTCCATCGAGCGCAGCACGCTGGGGACCCCGTAGATGCCCGGCCAGACCTCGCGGGCGCCCGCGTCGAACATCATCCTCGCGATCAGGGTGCAAGCCTTGCGAGCGGCCTCGAGGTCGCTCCGGGTCATCGTATAGACGGCGCGGTCGACCCCGCCCCAGCCGCTGCGGATCTCGCCCTGGGCCTCGGCGCGGACCTGCGCGGCCCACACCGCGACGTGCGCGAGCTGCGAGAGCCGCTCGGTGAGCTCGAGCCCGATCCCCGGGATGCGCGCCCCGGCGAGGTCGGGGGGCAGCGAGATGGTCTCGAGCTTGAAGCGCTCGGTCCTCCGGAAGTGCGTGCTCTCGGCCCCCTGGGTGGCGCCGAAGGACATCTCGATAGGGCGATGCGCGGTAGGGAAGAGCCCGCCCACCGCGAGCCCGGGATGCGCCTGGAAGTGACGCCCGAGCGCGGCGGCGCGGATTCCGCTGCGCCGCAGGACCCCCGGCGACTGCACGGTGCTGGCCGCCACGAGGACGGCGCGCCGCGCGCGCACGTTCACGAGCTGACCGCTCTCCGAACGCGCGCGTACGCCGACGGCGCGACCGCCCGCCAGGTCGACGCGCTCCACGCGGCACGAGGTGAAGATCCGCGCGCCGGCGCGGACGTTGCGCAGCGACCACGGCACGTAGGTCACGCTCATCCCCTGCTTCGCGCCGTGCGGGCAGCCGGTGAGGCAGAAGCCCGAGCCCTGGCAGCCGCGGTCGTAGCGGCGCATCGGCGCGGCGGGGAAGCCGAACTTCGCGGCCTGCTCCACGAACAGGCGGTTGTTCTCGCCCATCACCGCGGGGTCGACGGAGCGCACCGAGAGCTCGCGCTCGAGCGCCTCGAAGTGCGGCTCGAGCGCGCGCATGCTGACGGAGTCGCCGAGCGCGTAGGTCGCCGCCCAGTCGTCGACGACGTCCTCGGGGATGCGCCACGCGATGGCGGAGTTCACGAGCGTGCTGCCGCCGACGCAGCGCCCCTGGAGCATCGGCATGTAGGCGCCGCCCTGGAGGACCTGCATCCCGGACTGCCGCATGACGCGGCCGAACGCGGTGTGCACGTCCTTCGCGATGTCACGCGTCTTCAGCCAGGGTCCCTCCTCGACGATGCCGACCGAGAGGCCGGCCTGCGCGAGCGTGTAGGCGGCGGTGGCGCCCGCTGCGCCCGAGCCCACCACCACCACGTCGAAGATGTCGTCGACGGCGCGGGTCAGCGTCTCGCCGTCGACGACGGCGCCGGCGGGGATGTCCTCGTCACTCTGCAGCGTGCTCATGATCGGCCTCCGCGCTGGTGGTGGTGGTGGTGGTGGTAAGGCGGCGCG
Source organism: Polyangiaceae bacterium (assembly GCA_043736975.1). Classification (GTDB taxonomy): domain Bacteria; phylum Myxococcota_A; class Polyangia; order Polyangiales; family Polyangiaceae; genus Labilithrix. Next base: position 773 of record JAYTBL010001019.1, on the reverse strand, counting down.
CGGTGAGGCGCGTGGCGCTGACGAGATCGCCGTCCGCTGCGCGCTCCACCGGCCGGGTCATGGCTGCCCGAATGCTTGCAGACTGCACGTAAAGCAGGGTAGCGATGGCCTTGAACGACATCGCGAGCTGCCGGATCACGTAGTTCGGGCTGGTGACGAGGCGCTCGAGCACGCGCGTTCGATCGGCCGGCGGGATCGACGCGATCGTCCCCAGGCGGCGGACCGTGAAGAGCGGGGCGAGCGCGATCATCCAGAGCGTCATGCGCAGCCCGAGCGACTGCTCGAGGGGCACCCTCGCCAGCACCTCGTCGAAGAACTGCGCCGGGTGCATCGACGCGATGCCGTGGGGCAGGTGGCTGCGCACCTCCTTCGCGTCTCCCTGGTGCGGGTAGATCGCGTCGAACGCGGCATCGATCCAGGCAACTTCGAACGATCGCAGGTGCGGCCTCATCGCGGATCCCCTCTCCCTCGAGTCACCTCGAGCGTGACGTCTTCTTCTTGCTGCTGGGCACGGAGGAGCGCGTCTTGCGCTCCTCTTCCTTCGTCTCCTTCGCCTCGCGCGCCACCCGCGCCTGGCGACGCGTCGCGGTGTCACCGCCGGGGCGGTGTCCATGGCGCGCGAGCCACTCCTCGTCCATCGCAGCGAACGTGTCGCGGAGCGCATTGCGCGCGCCGTCGGCATCGCCCGCCTGCACCAGCGCGATGAGCACCCCGTAGAGGCCGACCGACTCCTCGCGCTTGTCGTAGAGCGTGGCGACGAGCGCCGGCTGCTC
>JAYTBL010001018.1:0-2558 GCA_043736975.1 Polyangiaceae bacterium | reverse complement strand
CGAGGTGGTCAAGGGCTACGCGCTGCGCTGGCGGATCGAAGAGGTTCACCGCCTCTGGAAGACCGGACTCTGTCGCGTGGAGGACACGCAGCTCCGCTCCCGTGACGCAGTCTTCAAGTGGGCTACGATCCTCGCGGCTGTGGCTACACGAGCAATGCGCATCACCCACCTCGCGCGCAGCACGCCCGATGTGCCTGCTTCGAACGAGTTCTCCGCGGCGGAACTCGCTGCCCTGATCGCACTACGCCAGCCAAAAGACATCGCCGACGACCACGTTCCAACGCTTGCGGTCGCCGTACGTTGGGTCGCCGACCTCGGCGGCTACGCAGGACCGTGGGTTGGACCGCCAGGAGCGATCGTCATCGCCGCGGACTCTACGACGTCTTGGTCGTGGCTCGCGCCTTCGAAAACAAGCGCAAGAAGCGATGAAACCTGAGGCCTCTGGCCCCACCCATCAAAAAGACGAATCGCTCCGATCAGCGCGCGTCGCGGCTTGCGTCCTTCGGAGCTCCCGCGTCGCGCGGGGAGGGGGCGTCGTCGCGGACCGGGCCAGCCGCAGAGAGCTTGCGGGCGGCTTCGCGGTACGTCTCGTTCTCGAGATCGAACACCAGATGCCAGTCCTTGCCGTCCTTCGTCGTGACGTTCTCGGTCCGGAGTAGCGGCGAGCTGCGCGCTGCCACGCGGCCCGCGCAGACCACCTTGCCCTCGAGGTGGCTGTACACGAACGTGCGCCCGAGCACGATCCCGGGCCGGAATTTCTCTTGCTCCACGATCGCCGGATCGACGCGCTGGTCGGCCACGATGACCATCTCCCAGGACGTGTGCTTCACGTCGCCGAAGCGGCGGAGCCACTTCTCGACGTCGGCGGCGTTCTTCGCGTTGAGGCTGCTCTGCTCGGACGCCAGCATCTTCTCGACGTTCTCGAGCCGCACGCTCTTCGTGGTGGCGAGCTCGCCGAGCTTCACGATCATCATCTGCTCGGCGCGGATGCTCCGCCAGTTGACGTCAGCGTCGGCCGGCTCCCGCTTGCCGAGCTGCTTCATGTCCTCGGTGCCGACGATCGGCACGTTGATGGGGCACGGGCCGAGATCGGGACGCGGCTCGAGGGTCTGCAGCGCAACCTCCAGGGCGGCGGTGCGCCTCGCATCGGCGGCGCGCGCGACAGCGCGCATCTCGTCGGCCAGCCTGGCGATACGCTCCACCTCGGCGGGCGCCGCAGCCGGCGGCGGAACGCTCCATGAGCACGCTGCGCTCGCCCCGGCGAGCAGGAGCGCGAGGAGCGGCCGGGGGCGGCGGCTCACAGCCCGAACGACCGGAGCTTCTTGTGCAGACCCTCGCGCGTGATGCCGAGGTTCTTCGCGGCGGCGGTCTTGTTGTTCGCGTGCTCGCGGAGCGCCTCGATCAGGAGCCAGCGCTCCACCTGGTCCATCATCTCCTTGAGCGTGCCCTTGGTGGGGCGAACGCGCTCGATCATGCCTTCCACCTGGCGCACGCGCGGGGAGAGCATGTCGGGGGTGACGAAGCCGCCGGTGTCGACCTGGATGCAGAGGCGCTGCACCTCGTTCTGCAGCTCGCGCACGTTGCCCGGCCAGTCGTAGCTCTGGAGGAGCTCCATGGTCTGCTGCGAGAAGCCGCCCGAGGGCTTGCCGAACTCGGCGGCGAAGCGGACCAGGAAGTGCTCGGCGATGAGCGGAATGTCCTCGCGGCGCTCGCGCAGCGGCGGGACGCGCAGCGGGAAGACCTTGAGACGGTAGTAGAGATCCTCGCGGAAGCGGCCCTCGGCCACCTCCTTCTCGAGGTTGCGGTTGGTCGCGGTGACGATGCGGACGTTGACCTTCTTCTCCGCGGTAGCGCCGATGGGCCGGACCTCGCCCTCCTGGAGCACGCGCAGGAGCTTCGACTGGAGCGAGACCGCCATCTCGGTCACCTCGTCGAGGAAAAGCGTGCCGCCGTCGGCGATCTCGAAGAGACCCTTCTTGTCCTCGTGGGCGCCGGTGAAGCTGCCCTTCTTGTGGCCAAAGAGCTCGCTCTCGAGGAGCGTCTCGGGCATCGCCGCGCAGTTCTGCCCGACGAACAGGCGATCACGGCGGTTCGAACGGTAGTGGACGCTCGCCGCGATGAGCTCCTTGCCCACGCCCGTCTCGCCCTCGATGAGGACGGTGACGCGCGTGTTCACGACCTTCTCGAGCTGCTGCAGCAGCGCCTTCATGGGCGCGCTCGAGCCGATGATCTCGGGGCCGCCGCCGGCGCGATTGCCGCCGCGGCGCTCCTGCTCCTTGTTCTTGAGGAACGCGTTCTCCTTCTTGAGCCGCTCCTCGGCCGCGCGGAGGCGCTTCACGAGCCGCGCGTTTGCGACGGCGAGCGAGGCGTTGTGCGCGAGCACCGCCATGATCTCGAGGTCGCCGCTGGTGAGGACACCGGACTCGCGGTTGTCGACCTGGATGACGCCGAGGATGTCTTCGCCCTTCCACAGCGGGATGCCGAGGGTGGAGCGGATCTGCGCGCCCATCAGCGACTCGCTGTTGCCTACCTCGGACGGGGCGTCGGCCGCGACCACG
>JAYTBL010001017.1:0-2560 GCA_043736975.1 Polyangiaceae bacterium | reverse complement strand
GCCGCCCGAGCCGAAGTCGTTCGCCACGTCGATCGCGGGGCCGCGCGGGCTCGATCCCTTCATGGAGGTGGCGCTCGAGACCGCGGAGCTCGCGATCGGCGAGGCGCTCGCCGGGTCGGTCTCGCTGCAGAACCTGCGCGGCAAGCGCTTGCGTGGGGTGGAGGTGTCGTTCGTGGAGGTCGAATCGGTGACGCAGCCTGGCGCCGCGAACCACGCGGGTCAGCGGTTCGGGGTCCGCATCCACGACGGCACGCCAGACGAGGGCGCCCCGATGCCCTTCCGGGTCGCGGTGCCCGAGCGCGCGACCTCCGCGTTCCGGGCGGGGCCCATCGCGGTCGCGACCTACCTCGAGGTGCGCGCCATCGTGGCGTGGGGCGAGGATCTCGTGGTGCGCGCGCCGCTGCGCATCCTGCCGCGGACCGCCGCCCCGCGCGCGATGTCGGGCTGGGTTGCGCCGGTCGGCTGCGAGCGGCGGGCGATCGCCTGGCAGAGCGCCGCGGAGCGCATCGGCTTCGTCAGCGATCCCCATGCCGAGCGGATGACGAGCGTGCGCGGCGGAGTCACGATCGAGATCGCGACGCGCCAGAGCGACGGCGATTTCTGGCTGGTCGCGACGCTCGGCTACGCGAGCCTCGGGCTGGATCTCGACCTCACGCGGCGCAAGTGGACGGATCGCGTCGCGCTGAACCTGGTGAAGAGCGGTGTGCCCGAGCTCGACGAGCATCTTGTGGCGCACGCCCGCGAGCACGCGCAGGCGCAGGCGGCGCTCACCCCGGCGCTGCTCACCACCGTCGCCGCCTTCGAGGAGATCCAGGTCAGCGATCGCGCGGCGACGCTCGCGCGCCGCGGCTCCGCCCATTCCTTCGACACGCTCACCGCGTTCGTGCACGACACGGTGGACGTCGCGAAGGAGCTCGAGGCCGCCGCCGCCCTCGTGCCTGCGCCAGCGGTCTTCGCCGCCGACGTGCCCGCCTGGCGCGCGGTGATCGGGATCGATCGCGTGACGGTCGGCACCGACTGGACGCGGAGCGGTCAGCTCCTCGGGACCCGTCTCCGGGTGGCGATCGACCCGCCGCTCGCGGCGGTTCCGGTCACGCCCGACGATCCTGCGCTCTCGCCGGCGGCGCGAAACGCTCGGCGCGCGCTGCTCGAGGCCGCGCGGGGGGTCCGGCTCGAGCCGGACGCGCTGCGGGTCGAGATCGATGGCAAGCTCGCCGACCCCGCCGCGGCGCTGTCGAACCTGGAGCTCGCTCGTGGCGCTCCGCCGCGCGCTGTCGGGCATCGCGGGCGCCGGCCCGTTCCGCTGAGCAGCGAACGCCTTCGATCGATTCCGGTGAGCCCGGGTTCGGCTCGACCCACCTTTACATCGGCGGCGTTCGCGCCTAGAGGCACGGGTCCAACGGAGGCGGCGCCATGGGTCACAAGGTCATCCACCCTTCGCATTTCCCGAAGCCGCGTGGCTACGCGAACGGTATCCTCACTGAGATGCCCAACGGGCGCATGCTCCACGTGGCCGGGCAGATCGGCTGGGACAAGGACGCTCGCATCGTGAGCCTGGACTTCGCGGTCCAGTTCCTCCAGGCGCTCGACAACGTCATCGCGGTGGTGCGCGAGGCGGGCGGGGCCACCGAGCACATCGCGAAGCTCCTGGTGTTCGTCACCGACCTCGAGGCGTACCGCGGGGCGACGCCGGCGATCGGCGAGGGCTGGCGCGGCCGCCTCGGCAAGTACTATCCCGCGATGAGCCTGGTGAAGGTGGCGGGGCTGCTCGAGCCGGGCGCGCTCGTCGAGATCGAGGCGGTCGCGATCCTTCCGCCGTCATGATCGCGCCCCGGACGTTTCGCTACGAGCTGGCGCCCTCGGGCGTCGCGACCATCACGCTCACGCGTCCCCAGACGCTCAACTCGCTCACCTTCGAGGTCTACGAGGAGCTCCGCCAGACGTTCGCCGCGCTCGACGGGGAGAGCGCCGTCCGCGCCGTGCTCCTGACCGGCGAGGGCCGCGCGTTCTGCTCCGGCGGCGACGTGAACGCGATCATCGCCGAGCTGTTCGCGCGCGACATGAAGGGGCTGCTCGCGTTCACGCGGGTCACGGGCGCGCTCATCCGCAACATCCGCGCGTGCCGCAAGCCGGTCGTCGCGGCCGTGAACGGAACCGCGGTGGGCGCGGGCGCGGTCATGGCGCTGGCGTGCGACTTCCGCGTCGCGAGCACGGCCGCGAAGTTCGGCTTCATCTTCCCGCGGGTCGGGCTTTGCGGGGCCGACATGGGCGCGGCGTATCTCCTGCCGCGCGTGGTGGGCCTCGGCCGCGCGAACGAGCTGCTCTTCCTGGGCGACGTGATCGGCGCCGAAGAGGCGCACCGCATCGGGCTGGTGACGAAGGTGGTCGCCCCCGAGGAGTGCGTCCCGGCGTCGCGCGCCGTCGCAGAGCGGCTCGCCTCGGGCCCGGCGTTTGCGCACGCGATGACCAAGCAGATGCTCGAGAGCGAGCACCTGATGACGCTCGACCAGGCGATCGAGGCCGAGGCGCAGGCGCAGGCGATCTGCATGCAGCACCCGGA
>JAYTBL010001016.1:0-2563 GCA_043736975.1 Polyangiaceae bacterium | reverse complement strand
GCATGCCGACCCCGACCCCGACGCTGGCGAGCGCCGCCGCGTCGAGCCCGGCGTCCTGCGCCACGCCCACCACCAGCGCGCGCGTATGCTCGACGATGTGGTCGTAGCCGAGGTCGGCGGCGGTCGCGATGCGGCGCCGCGCGAGCACCTCGGGATCGGCGCCGCCCAGGCGAACCACGACAGCCTCGGTCTTGGTGCCGCCGAGGTCGACGCCGATGCGGAGCGGGCGGACGGTCACCCGCTCAGTCTACGTGTGGTAGAGCCGATGGCATGCGAATCGACGCCCTGCTGCTGCTCGTGTGCCTGTGCGCATGCGGCGCCGAGGTCCGACCGAGCGCTTCCACGCGCAGCTCTCTCGGCGCCGACGCCGGGCTCTCGCGCGCGATGGTCGACGAGGCGGTGAGCGCGCAACTCTCTGCCATCCGCGCTTGCTACGAGGACCACGCGAAGGCCGAAGGTCGGCCGCCCGGAGTGGTGCGCGCCGGCTGGCGCATCGAGCCCTCGGGCGCAGTGGGGAGCGTCGAGATCGTCTCCACCACGCTGCACAGCAGCGCCATCGAAGGCTGCATCACCTCCGAGATCGCGCGCTGGAAGTTTCCCGCCTCGTCACGCCCCACCGACGTGGCCGAGCACCCCTTCACGTTCTAGGCGCGCTCTTCGGGCTCTCGCTCAATCCGCGTCGACGTCGTCGGTGACGCCGCCCTTCTTGAGGTTGCCGCCGGCCGCGGCCAGCAGGTAGGCCTCGATGAAGGGATCGAGATCGCCGTCGAGCACGCCGTCGACGTTGCCGACCTCGTAGCTCGTGCGGAGATCCTTCACCAGGCGGTAGGGCGCTAGCACGTAGCTGCGGATCTGGTTTCCCCAGCCGATCTGGGTCTTCGTCGCCTGGTAAGCGTTCGCCACGTCTTCGCGGCGCTGCATCTCTTGCTCGTAGAGCTTTGCCTTGACCATCTTGAGGGCGGTCCGGCGGTTCTGGAGCTGCGAGCGTTCGGCGCGGCACACGACGACGATGCCGGAGGGGAGGTGCTTCATGCGCACCGCGGTCTCGACCTTGTTGACGTTCTGTCCGCCCTTGCCGCCGGCGCGCATGGTGGTGGTCTCGAGATCCTCGTCCTTCACGACGATATCGATCTCGTCCTCGATGTCGGGCGTCACCTCGACGGCCGCGAAGGCGGTCTGGCGCCGCGCGTTCGCATCGAACGGGGAGATGCGCACCAGGCGGTGCACGCCGATCTCGCTGCGGAGGTAGCCGAACGCGTGATCGCCGGCGACCGTGAACGAGACGCTGTTGATGCCGGCCTCGTCACCGTCCTCGAAGTCGACGATCTCGGTCTTGTACCCGTGGCGCTCGCAGAAGCGCATGTACATGCGCATCAGCATCTGGCCCCAGTCCTTCGCGTCGACGCCGCCGGCGCCGGGATGGATGCTGAGGATCGCGTTGGCGTGATCGACCTGCCCGGACAGCATGCGGCCGAGCTCCGCAGTTCGCAGGCGCTGCTCGATCGCCGGGAGCTGCTTCGCGATCTCGTCGATGATGCTCTCGTCCTTCTCGGCCGCGCCCATCTCGAGCATCTCGGCGCTGTCGCTCACGTCACGCGACAGCTTCTCGATCATCTCCACCTTCTGCTCGAACCCCGAGCGCTTGCGGTTGACCGCTTGCGCCTTCTTGGGGTCGTTCCAGAAGTCTGGAGCCATGGTCGACTCGTTCAGTCGATTGATCTCGTCCTTGAGCTTCGGGACGTCAAAGATGCCCCCTTAGCGTCGTAAGGCGCTTTAGAAGGTCCTCGAGCTTGATTCGCGACTCGGCGAGCATGCCAGAGGAATGGCACGCGCCTTCGGGCGCCGTCAAGCGGTGTATAGAAGGAGGACCCCATGAGGTCGTCCTTCGTTTGCGGTGCCATCATCGTCACGGCAGCGTTCCTCGGCTGCGCCGGCTTGGTCCTCGCGTGCGACCCACCCCCGAACACGCCGCCCTCCGCGCTCCCGCCTCCGCCGTCCGCGCATCCGTCCCCGGACCCGCCCCCGGCGATCCCGCCGATGCTCGGCGCCGTCGACGCCGCTGCTGCCGCCGACGCCGCGGCTGCCATGCCCGCCCCGCCGGCACCCCTCACCGCGCCCGACGACCTCGCCCCGCCCGGGAAGCGCTAGCCCGCTGCCGATTCGATCAGCGACGGGCCGCCGCGTGCCCGAGCCCTCCGCGGATGGCAGTTTGCTGGTGACGGAGGCTCTCGGAGTAGGCGTTGATGTTCCCCCGGCGATCCCCCGCGATCAGGCCCGTGAAGTAACCCCCGTCGTACATCGCGACGGCGAGGGTCTGCGCGGAACACCGATCGATGATTGCCCGGATGCCGCGGGTCTTCGCCACGAAGACGTCGAGGAACTTGGTTGCCCCTTCGAGCGGCGTTTCGAACGCCCAGAACCAGGCGAAGTAGGGGACTTTTCCGGGGAGCCAGTCGCGGTGCAGGGCTTCGTTCTCGCCAGGTGCGAGAAGCGCTCGCGCCGCGCGCAGAGACTCCTCGCGTCGGTCGACCCTGAGCCGCACGCGCCGCAGCGCCGTCGCTTC
>JAYTBL010001015.1:0-6488 GCA_043736975.1 Polyangiaceae bacterium | reverse complement strand
GACCGGCGCAGGCGCGGGCGCGGGCGGCGGATCGGCGGGCGGCGGATCGGCGGCGGGCGCGCTCGCCGACGCCGCGGGCGGCGGCTCCGCCGGCTTGCTCGGGCCACATGCGATGACGGAGAGGACGAGCGCCGACGAAAGGGAGATCGAAGCGCGAAAGCTCATGGCGGCGAAGCCTACACCGTCCGGGCCTGCGCTACGCTACTCACGGATGACGCTCGCGGCCCGCATCGATTTCGTGCGAGCCCATACCGCGCTGACCACCGTGCCGTTCGTCCCCGAGGTGCGGCTGCACACCGCCACCGAGCTCACGCCCCTGTGGCGCGCGACGCAGGAGTGGCTCGGGACGTTCGGGCTCGAGGTCCCGTTCTGGTGCGTGCCGTGGGCGGGCGGGCAGGCGCTCGCGCGCTGGGTGCTCGATCATCCCGGGGAGGTGCGCGGTAAGCGCGTGCTCGACTTCGGCGCGGGCAGCGGGCTCGTCGCGCTCGCGTGCGCGTACGTCGGCGCGGCGTCGGTCCGGGCGGTCGACATCGATCCCTTCGCCGAGGCGGCGTGCCTCATGAACGCCGAGGAAAATGGCCTTTCCATCGATGTATCCATCGGTGACATCGTGGGATCGGCGGTCGAGGCCGACGTCCTCCTCGCCGGCGACGTCTGGTACGAGCGCGCGCCCGCCGCGCGCTTCGAGGCGTGGCTCGGCGCGAGCGCGAGGCAGGGGGTGCGCGTCGTCACCGGCGATCCCGCGCGCTCGTACGTGCCCTCGGGTCTGCTCGAGCTCGCCCGCTACGACGTGCCGACCACCGCCGATCTCGAGTCCGCGACGATGCGCACGACCCGCGTGCTGACGTTCTCGCCGCACGGGTGAGCGCCAGCGCGGCGCACACGCCCGCTCCACGCGCGCAAACGTGCGTGATGCGTGGCGCACGGTGATCCGCTGCGCGGGCAGGCCGCTCGGGCAAACTCGCGTGCGCCCAAGAAACGCGGTGTTCGAGGGCCCCGGCGCCTTTGAAGCGCGGTCCGGCTGTGCTCCACTTCGTGGATGAGGAACTCATCCGTCGTCGGTCTCGCCATGACCGTCGCTTGCTCGGTCGTGCTCGTCTCCGCGGGCTGCGGGTCGACGAAGAGCTCCGGCTTCGACGACGGTTCGTCCGGCGGCAGCAGCGGCACCTCGGGCGGCACGAGCGGAGGCTTCGGCACGGGCGACGCGGGCAAGTCGACCGCATGCGTCGGTCTGCGGTGCCAGCAGAAGACCTGCAGCGGCGGCGGCGACACCACCGTCACCGGCACCGTGTTCGCGCCCAGCGGCAAGCTCCCGCTCTACAACGCGATCGTCTACGTCCCGAACGCCCCGCCCGATCCGATCACGCGCGGCGCGACCTGCGACAAGTGCGGCGCGGTCACGGGCTCGCCGGTCGTCACCGCGCTCAGCAATCCCGACGGGACGTTCACGCTGAAGAACGTGCCGGTGGGCAAGAACATCCCGCTCGTGATCCAGATCGGCAAGTGGCGCCGGCAGGTGACGATCCCCGAGGTCGCGGAGTGCACCGAGACGAAGCTCACCGACCCCGAGCTGACGCGCCTGCCGCGCAAGCAGTCGGAGGGTGACATGCCGCGCATCGCGCTCACCACTGGCGGCTGCGACAAGCTCGGATGCATGCTGCCGAAGGTCGGCATCGATGCGTCGGAGATGGGCCTCGCCGGCGACGCGACGAAGGCCGTGCACGTCTACAACGGCAACAGCCTCGGCGGCGTCATCGGGCCCGGCCCGGCAAACTCGGCGCGCGCGCTGTGGAACGACGCCACGAAGCTGAAGGCCTACGATCTCGTGATCCTGTCGTGCGAGTGCGAGGAGGCTCGCGAGGGTCAGTCGCCCGATGCTTCGAAGGGGCCGGCGTCGTTCCAGGCAATGACCGACTACCTCGCCGCGGGCGGGCGCATCTTCACCACCGATTTCATGTATACGTGGTACCGGAACTCCCCGGACGCGGCGCTCGCCAGCGCGACCTCGATGCGCGGCGGAGCGCAGCGCGGTGGCAAGCCCATGAGCATCGACACGAGCTTCCCCAAGGGCAAGGCGCTCGGTGAGTGGCTCGCGAAGGTGACGCCCGGCTCGAACAACTCCGTCGACCCGGACGTCGTGTTCAGCAACATCATCTCCATCGACCCGACGAAGTCGCAGCAGTGGGCGACCTCCGGCGAGCCGCGCACCGGCCCGCGTGTGTTCTCGGTGAACGTCCCGGTGGGCGTCGCGGCGGAGCAACAGTGCGGCAAGGGCGTGCACATCGACGCGCACGTCAACCAGACCGGCGTCGACAGGGTCGATCCGTCGTACCCCGCGGGCTGCGCGAGCGATCTGAAGGAGGGCGAGAAGCTCCTCGCGTTCTTCTTCTTCGATCTCGCGTCCTGCATCCAGAACGAGACCGAGACCCCGAAGCCGCCGCCCGTGAAGTGATCGATCAGCGACAAGGCGATCATGGACGCGCGTTTCAGCTACCCACCCCGGAGGTCCAACGTCGTCCGAAGGGCCTCGTCCACCGCGTCGAGGTCGCTCTTGAGCAGGCGTCCAATGCGTTTGCCGAGTCGCGACGTGTCGATGGATCTCAGCTGGTCGCCCAAGGCGCGTCCCTCGCGCCCGCCGACCGTAACCTTCGCTTCGCCCGGAAAGAGGGTGGTGACGTTGCTCGTGATGGGCACGACGACAACGCGTGTTCCAAACGCGTTGCACGAGTCATTCGACACAATCACGGCAGGGCGGGTCTTCTGGATCTCGGACCCGACGGTGGGGTCGAGAATCACCCAGAACACGTCCCCGCGTTGTGGCTTCACTCGGGCCACGCGTCGATCTCCGTTGCTGCCCAGTCAGCGGCGACCTCACGCCGCCAGGCTTCCTTGGCGGCCGCCTTGTACGCCGCGTCCAGGGCCTTCGGGTTTGGGCGCAGCTTGGCTCGTATGGCTTCCGAGATGAATGCGCTGAGGCGCTTGGGGGGAAGCTCGCGCTTGAGCCGGGCGTAGAGCTCTTCGTCCAGCGTGATGCTCAGGTGTGCGACCATGATCCTGCATTGTATGCAGGATTCGCCCTCGGGGCAACGCGTCGCACCGACCCTCTGGCCGCAGGGCCTTCAGGAACCGGGTGCGCGCCGCTGTTCGATCCGTCGACCGGCTGCCTCTAGATTCAGAGCTGCGGCGCGCAGGTCGAGACGCCCGCGCCCACGATCGTCGAGGGGTGGGTGGTGGGCGTCGTCGTGGTGCCGTCGAGGGGGCGGTAGCGATGGACGTCGCTCGGGCCCCCGGTCGACGTGAAGATCCAGAACTCGCCGCCCCAGAAGGCAAACGCGAACGCATCGTTCGCCTGGCCGACGGGCAGGTTCGTCTGCGCGATGATCTGGCCAGTCGTCTTGCTCAGCTCGGAGAGGTGCGAGGGGCCGAAGCCGTCCGCGTCTGGCCAGAACGAGAAGAGGCGGCCGTCCCCGGTGCCGGTGAGCTCGGAGCGCTTCATCTGCGTCCCGAACGAGCCGATGAACCCGAGCTTGAACGTCGTCGTGTCGATCGCACCGAGGCCGCGCAGCTGACCGTCGAAGTCGTTGTCGGTGACGTAGAGCCTCTCGGCGGCGCCGCCGACGTCCGACGCGAAGCCCATCCCGAACGTGGTGAAGCCGCCCTGCGCGACCGCGAACGTGGTCGGCACGCACGCCGCGGTGGCGGTGCTCACGCGGTAGAGCTGGCCGTCCTGGTACAGCACGTACGCGACCCCGCGCCGATCGACCGCCATCGAGAACGGCGTCGCAGCGCCGCTCGGGCAGACGAGGTTGCCAATGAGCTTGAAAGAGAGGTCCGGCGGATAGAAACTGAAGAGCTCGTTCTGCTGGGTGACGACGTAGACGAAGGTGGCGTCGGCGTCGGGGCAGTCGGTCCGGTCGACGTCGGCGCGGGGCATCGCGTCGATGAGGGGCACGTCGATCGACGCGTCCTGGCTGCTGCTTTCACGGCCGCCATCGAGCGAGGACCCGCCGCTGCTGCCGCCCAGGGAGCCGGGGTCCTCGCCGAACAAGCCGGTCCGGCTCCCGCACGAGGCGACGCTGCCCGCGAGCGCCGCGAGCGCGGAGAGGGAGGAAAGGGAGGACAGGACGAACGCGAGCCAGATCGCGCGTCCGCGCATCCTGTGCATTCGCATCGCGCGATCCTAAGAGGTATGCTGCCCGCCCGCGATGGGTTTCCCGACGATTCGTCCCCGAAGGCTACGAACTTCCCCCGAGCTCCGGGCCCTCGTCCGCGAGACCACGCTGAACCCGGGAGATTTCGTTTACCCGATGTTCTTCAACGCCGCGCTCGATGCGCCGCGCCCGATCGGCTCGATGCCCGGCATCGATCAGCAGCCCATCAGCGCCGCGCGCGAGCTGGCGAAGAGCATCAAGGCGCGCGGCGTCGGGTCGGTCATCCTCTTCGGGCTCCCGAAGACCAAGGACGCCCGCGGCTCGACCGGCCTCGATCCCGACGGGCCCGTGCCTCGCGCCATCGCCGAGATGAAGAGCGCGGTTCCCGAGCTCATCGTCATGGCCGACGTCTGCGTCGACGAGTACACCGACCACGGGCACTGCGGCATCCTCAAGCAGCGCAAGAACGCGCGCGGCGGAGACGAGTGGGAGGTCGACAACGACGCCACCGTCGAGGTGCTCGCGCAGATGGGCGTGCTGTTCGCGAAGGCCGGCGCCGACGTCGTCGCGCCGAGCGACATGATGGACGGCCGCGTCGCCGCGATGCGCGTCGCGCTCGATGCCGAGGGCTTCTCGGGCACGAACCTCCTCAGCTACGCCGTGAAGTACGCGAGCTCCTTCTACGGTCCGTTCCGTGAGGCCGCCGACTGCGCGCCGAAGTTCGGCGATCGCGCCGGCTACCAGATGGATCCCGCGAACGCCCGCGAGGCGCTGCGCGAGGCTGCGCTCGACGAGGCCGAGGGCGCGGACATGCTCATGGTGAAGCCTGCGCTCTCCTACCTCGACATCATCAAGGACGTGCGCGCCCACTCGGCGCTGCCGCTCGGCGCGTACAACGTGTCGGGCGAGTACTCGATGCTGCATGCCGCGGCCGACCGCGGGATGATCGACCGCAACCGCGCGATGATGGAGGTGCTCACCTCGATCCGGCGCGCGGGCGCGGACTTCATCCTCACGTATCACGCGCTCGCTGCGGCGGAGCTCCTCGGTGGGTGAAGGCCAGCGGCGCGTCCTCGGGCTGGTCGCGCTCTGGGGGATCATGATGGGGAGCCTCGGCGCCGCGTCCTGCTATGGACGCAACTGCGACGGCGACACCGTGGTCTACGGGCGCCTACTGGGTGAAGGGCAGCTGATCGATCCCGATACCTGGCAGTCGACGCCGATCGACGGGGACTGGGTCCCCTTCACGAAGCAACGCATCGTGTTCTTCGAGATGCGCGACCTCGGCGATCGCCTACCGGTCACCGTCACGCCCACCATCAGCGCGGAGCGGAACCCGAACCGCGACGGGAACTATACGCTCGGCTCGGGCAACCTCGCCGAGCAGTCCGGCGCTGGCCCCGGCCGCATCGCCATCAAGAACAACACGTGCGCGGACTACTACATCCGTCTCGTCGTCACGGCGTCGCCGCGACCGCCCACCACCGCGCCGGCCGACGCAGCCGCGCCCACCAACGACGCCTCCACGAGCGACGCCGATGCCGGCGACTGAGCTATCCTGACGCGCGGAGCACGCCCCATGACGCATCCCTGGCACGACATCGCCATCGAAGAGCCCGTCGACGAGTCCTTCGTCGCGTACATCGAGATCCCCAAGGGCTCGAAGGTGAAGTACGAGCTCGACAAGGACACCGGCCTCCTCAAGGTCGATCGCATCCTCTTCAGCGCGGTCCACTACCCCGCGAACTACGGCTTCATCCCTCGCACCTACTGCGGCGACGGCGACCCGCTGGACGTCCTCGTGCTCTGCCAGGAGCCGGTCGCGCCGAACTGCATGATGCGCGCGCGCGCCATCGGCCTGATGCAGATGCGCGACGACAAGGGGCTCGACGACAAGGTCATCGCAGTCCACGTCGACGACCCCGCGTACAACCACTACACGCACATCCGCGAGGTGCCGCAGCACGTGCTGCGCGAGCTCCGCCGCTTCTTCGAGGACTACAAGACGCTCGAGAAGAAGATGGTCGAGATCGACGAGCTGATGGGCCCTTACGAGGCCGCGAAGGCGATCCGCGCCGGCCTGCAGATGTACAAGAACGACATCCTTCCGGGGTACCTCAAGTCGCTGGCGCCGCCCGACCCGCCGTCGTCCCCGATGACCAGCCGCTGAGCGCCAGGCGTGAGCGCCTCGCCCCGCTACTTCATGCACGTGCGCATGCACGTCTTGTAGGACTTCTCGCAGGGGGCGCCCTTGCAGCTGCGGAACGTCGCTCCGCACGCCTCGGCGCAGTCCTTGCCCGGCAGCGCCGCGGCACTCGAGCTGGCGTCTCCCGCGTC
>JAYTBL010001014.1:0-6496 GCA_043736975.1 Polyangiaceae bacterium | reverse complement strand
CCCGCGAGGGCGCGCTCGTCGTGTTCACCGTCGTGAGCCCCGAGCTCCGCGAGTACATCCATGCGGCGAGCTACGAGCTGCAGGTCGAGGCGCTCGATCTCATCGGCTCGCTGATCGGCAAGCTCACGGTCTATCTGGATCGCCAGCCGATCAACACGCCGAGCGGCATGCTGCCGCTGAGCGACGAGTACTTCCGGCGCATCGAGGCCGTCGAGTTCACGGTGAAGAGCGACGACGGCAAGGAGCCGCGCAACTTCAAGAAGGCGGACCTCGTCCTGGTCGGCGTCAGCCGCACCTCGAAGACGCCGCTCTCCACGCTCCTCGCGCAGCGCGGGCTGAAGGTCGCGAACTACCCCATCGTGCTCGGCGTGACGACGCCGCCCGAGCTCGAAGAGGCGAACCAGGAGCGCATGGTCGGCCTGACGATCGGCCTCGAGCCGCTGGTGGAGATCCGCAAGGCGCGCCTCAAGCAGCTCGGGATGAGCGTCGACGCGAACTACGGCCTGAAGGATCAGGTGAAGGCCGAGCTCGAGTACGCGCAGAACATCTTCGCGGCGCACCCGGGCTGGCCGGTGATCGACGTCACGGGCCGCGCCATCGAAGAGACCGCCGTGATCATCCTCGAGTCGCTCAAGGAGCGCGAGGAAGCCAAGGCGATCGCGAAGCAGATCGTCTGAGCGGCTACTTCTTGCCGGTCGCGAAGTCGTAGTTGTCGCCCGACGCGCCGTTCTCGTTGTCCCACTTTTCGCGGACGAGGATGCGCTCGCCCTGCTGGTACTTCTTCCAGCCAGCCGTGGACCACTTCGCGTAGTCGACGACCAAGAACGTGCGCACGTGGAAGTAGATCTCGAGCTTCTTGCCGCCCGCCGGGATGGTGACCGAGCCCTCGTACGCGACGCGGCCGTTGGGCGGCATCAAGCGTGACCTGGGGTTCGCGGTGAGCGGCTGCTCGGCGCTCCACACGCCATCGACCGCCGACGCATACGTGATCTCTTGCACCAGCTCGCCGTAGATCGGCATCTGGAAGCTGCCGAAGCGGCCGAAGCCCGTGGCGTTGCCGATCGTGCGATCGATCGACGACGAATCGACGAGCGTGGCCGCACGCCAGTCCGAGTAGCCGATGGCGAGCCCGGCGCCTGCGATCGGGCTACCGCCCTCGATGAGACGCTGCCGGAGCGTCGAGCCCGAGGTGTCGAACAGCAGCGTCTTCGCGGGGAGCGTGCCGCCGAACACGGGGATCTCCGGGAGGTCGGTGGCGGCGACCGTCGCGAGCTTCGTCGCGTCGGCGGCGTCGCGGATCACGAGCTCGAAGCGCAGGCCAGTGGCCTTCTTGTTGACCGTGAACGAGCCGGTATGGGCGAGGCGATCGTAGGTCTGCGTGCCGGTGAACGCCTTGTTCGTCGCGACGTTCGACGACGCGAGCGCGAGGCTCGGGTGCGAATAGACCACCTTCACCTTGGCAGAGAGCTTCTCGAGGCGCGCGAGATCCGCGGGCGTCGCGGCGTCGGGATAGAGCCGCGACCAGAGGAAGTGCAGCGGGACCGAGAACGACATCTTCTCGCCGGCGCGCACGTACTCGTCCGTCGAGTTGTGCGCGGTGAACGCGTAGCCGAGCGGCGTCGCGTAGTCGTACTCGAGGTCGAGCGTGCCGGTGCCCGGGTTCGCGACGTTGAGCGCGCTCTCGTCCGAGGTGACGCTGTCGTCGATCGGCGCCGCTTCGGCGGTGCATGCAGAGACGCCGCTCGAGAGCGCGACCAGCCCCGACATGCCGGTGAGCCCTGCCTGAACACTGCGCAACACGCGAACCTTGATGGCCATCGTCGTCACTCCTGCGTCGCCGCCTCGCCCGGGGAGGCAAACAGTCACTCTGACATGAGTGACGAAGCGACGATGTAGGATACGAACGCCGAGCGCGCAACCTTCCCCGGCGCTTTTCCTGGAAAACCCCGGTTTTCCTCGTCCTACGCGGCGATGATCGACGAGAGCTTGAGCGTCTTCTTGCAGATGCGCTCCAGGGTCTGGAGCGGCGTCCCGCAGGGCGGCCGGATGTAGCGGGCGTTCTGGTGGTCGTCGGACGACGAGGTCCAGTACTTGCGCCGGGAGTCGGCGAGCTCCCGGTACGTAGCGGCGACCTCCGCCTTGTGGCGCGAGGTGTAGACCTCGATGCCGCGCGCCTCCTCGAGCACCCGCATCGTGAGGTCCTTGTCGCGGTAGCGCGTGGGGTGCGCCACCACGTCGACCGCACCGTCAGCGCGGATCTGCTCGATCAGCTCGTGCGGCGTCCACCCGAAGAGATCCCGGTTGGGGCCCGCGCTCGACCAGAACTGGACGTGGTGGTCGCGGAACGCCTCGAAGAGCGGCCGTCGACGCTCGATGATCAGGTCGATGGTGGACTGGAGCGCGGGGAACACTGGCCCGGGCAGCCGCTCGAGCGCGCCGCCGGGATCGAGCGCCTCCCGATCCTCCGCGGAGAGCGTGCGCATCCACGTGAGCACGAAGTCCTTCCAGCGCTGCTGCACCACGAGTCCGCGGCGGTAGAGGACCGTCTGCTCGAGCTGGCGCCCCCGGAGGATGTCATGCGTGTAGTACGCAAGGATATGAAACTGCTCCTCGCCGCTCTGCCCGTAAGCGAGGTGCGACGTCACCTCGAGCGCGGGAATGAAGAGCATGCCCGCTCGCTCGGCCGCGATCGCGCCGGCGCGGACGCCCGAGAGCACGTCGTGATCGGCGATGGCGATGGCCTTCATCCCCAGCGCGCGGCGGAACTCGACGTACTCGTCAGGGGTGGCCCGACCGTCGGAGTGGAAGGTGTGGCCGTGGAGATCGGTCGCGACGAACATCGGGTGAGTCTCTTCTGTTTGACGCAGAAGGTCGGGATGAGCAACGCTGCTCTACAGGTTTCGTGAAGATAGAGCACCGCTTCCGCCCCGCCTCGGGCCACGCCGCGCGGGTGACGCTGCTCGGCGAGGCGACCGACTGGATCCACGAGCGCGTCCTCGATCCGGCCCCTGATGGCACGTTCGGGACCACGCTCGAGCTGCCGGTCGGCGTCTACCAGTACAAGCTGCGCGCGGACGAGACCTGGACGCTCGACGCCGCCAACCCGCGCACGCGCAGCGACGGCCAGAGCCGCAACGACCTCCTGGTGGTGGGCGGCGCGCCCGAGCCGCTGCTGTTCGCGGCCGCGCCGCCGTGGGTCGAGGAGCTGGCGAACGGCGGCGTGCGCGTGCTCGTGGGCGTGCGGCAGCCGCAGCCCGCCCCCGCCCTGGCGTACCGTGAGGACCAGGCCGCGCCGTGGGTCGAGGCGAGCCTCGCGCCCGCGTTCGAGGAGGAAGAGCACGCGTTCCTCGTCGCGACGCTGCCCACGTCGGCGGCGCGCCTGCTCCTGCGCCTCGACGGCTTCGAGACCGCCTGGACGCGGCCGCCCGCGAACGAGCGCGTGCCGGCGTGGTGGAAGGACGCCGCGATCTACACGGTGTTCGTCGATCGCTTCCGCCCGGCCCACGATGGCGAGCCCGCCTGGGAGACCGACCCCGGTAAGACCCGCGCGGCGGGCGGACACCTCGAGGGCATCCGGCGCTCGCTCGACGCGATCGCCGACCTCGGCTTCGACACGCTGTACCTCACCCCGGTGCACGTGGGGGCGAGCCTGCACCGCTACGACCTCGTCGATCCGCTGACCGTCGACCCGCTCCTTGGCGGCGAGGCCGCGTACGACGCGCTGGTCACCGACGCTCGCGCCCGCGGGATGCGCATCGTGCAGGACTTCTCGATCGCGCACGCCGGCCGCGGCTTCCCCGCGTTCGAGGACGTTCTCGTGCACGGCCGCGCGTCGCGCTTCGCCGGCTGGTTCCAGTGGCGGGACGACGCGCTCGTCCACTACGGCCGCCGCACCGACGCGCCGCTCCTCGATCTCGAGAACGAGGAGGTGGCCGAGCTCGCGCTGCGCGCGGTGGCCTACTGGGCGAGGCGCGGGGCGAGCGGCCTGCGGCTCGACATGACCGCCGAGATCCCGCTCGCGCTGGGCCGGCGCCTCCGCCAGCGGTTCCGCGAGCTGGTGCCCGACGGCGTCGTGTTCGGCGAGGTGGTGCCGCAGCACGCGTGGCGCTGGCGCCAGGAGCGCGTGGTCGAGGCCGCCACCGACTTCGCCTTCCACCAGGCGCTGAGCACACTTACGTGCAACGTACACACATCCGTCGAGCGGGTGATCGCCGGGAGCCTGCGCGCCGATCTGGTGCGCGGGGGCGACGCGCGCGTCGCTGCGGTGCGGCTCCTCTCCTCGCACGATCATCCGCGCCTCGCGACCCTCGCCGCCGCGAGCGGCACGCTCGCCCGCTTGCCGCTGGCCTACGCGCTGCTCGCGACCTGGCCCGGGGTCCCGATGCTCCTCTACGGCGAGGAGCTGGGGATGCGTTCCGGCGGCGCCGACCGCGAGGCCGAGGACGTGTGGCCCGATCGCGCGCCACGCCCCTGGGCCGCAGGCCACGGTGACGGCGCGCTGCATGCGACGGTGCGCGAGCTGTTCCGGGCGCGGGCGCGCTCGAAGGCGCTCCGCCAGGGCTCGCTGAGCGTGCTCTTCGCCGACGACACGACGCTCGTGTTCAGGCGCGCGGCGGACGGAGAGATCGTCGATGTCGCGCTGAATTTCGCGGAGTCGCCGAAGCGGATCGAGCTCGACGACGACGAGCGCCCGCGGCTCGTGCCCATCGCGGGCGGCGGGCGCGTCTCCGGCGCGGTGGTGGATCTGCCGGCGTTCGGCGCGCTGATCGCGGCCCGCGAGCACGCGCTCGGTCGCGCGGTGGCGCCGGCCCGCGCGCAGCGGAACCTCGCGCTCCGCGATCGCGAGCTGGCCGACGGCCGGACGACCCTCGAGGCGCGGCCGTCACGCTTCTTCTTCTCGGTGACCGAGCGCTGCAACCTGCGCTGCGAGCACTGCATCACGCACGCGCCCGAGCTCACCGCGAGCGGCGCCGCGCGCACCATGACGCCCGCGGTGCTCGACGCCCTGCGCGACGATCTCGGGCTCGCCGACTACTTCGCGTTCGTGCACGGCGGCGAGTCGCTCACCACGCCGCTGCTCTTCGACGTGCTCGGCGCCATCCGCGAGGCCCGCGGCGCCGAGCCCTGGGTCGCGCATCTGCTCACCAACGGGATGCTGCTCACGGTGCGCCTCGCGGAGCGGCTGGCGCGCGCCGGGGTCTCCTCGATCGCGGTCTCGCTCGACGGCGCGACCGGCGCCACCAACGACGCGATCCGCAGCGGAGGCAGCCTGGCGCGCGTTCGCCAGCAGCTCGCGGAGATCGTGGCGTGGCGGCGCGGCGAGGGGATCGATCTGCGGCTCGGCCTCTCCTTCGTGGTGCTCCAGCAGAACATCCACGAGCTGCGGGCGTTCGTGGAGCTCGCCGCCGATCTCGGGCTCGACTGGGTGAAGCTCGAGGAGGGCGTCCCCGCGACCGCCTTCGCGCGGCGCTCGCTCGTGTCCTGCGCGTCACCGCCGGCGCGCGCGCGGGTCGAGGAGGCGCTGGCGCGCGGGCGGGAGCGCGGCCTGGTGATGGTCGATCACACCGTGGACCGACCGCTGTGGCGCTGCCGGCTCGACGAGGAGACCGCCGCGTTCCTCGCCGCCGACGAGCACGCGAACCGCGGCGCGATCCATCCCTGCCGCACGTTGTGGGAGACGGTGTGCGTCGAGCCGAACGGCGACGTTCACGTGCAGGACTTCTTCGGACCGATCCTGGGCAACGTCACCGTCACGCCCCTGCGCGAGCTCTGGAACGCGGCTCCCGCGCGGGAGGCGCGCGAGCGCGCGCTGGCCACGCGCCTGTGCGGCGCGGGCCCCGTCACCTGCGTGTGAGCCTCCGCCGGCTGGCCTCACGGAAAGTCAGCAGCCGCAGATCGAGGCGCAGCCGGCGCCGCTTCCGCACTCCTGGAGGCAGGAGCGATCGCACGGGGAGCCGCTCGACGAGGAGCTGCTGGTGCTCGGGGTGCCGCGGAAGCAGCGACCCTCGCCGACCTGCGCGCAGACCGCGCCTTCGGACTGGGACTGGAGGAGCGCCGCCGCCTGCGTGCACGTCGTGAACGCCCCCATCGAGCAGACCGCGTCGCCGCAGCCGCAGACCAGCTCCGAGGAGCTGCCCTTGATGCGGAAGCCGCAGTGAGGCATCGCCTCGGTGTCGACCACGACGTTGGGGCAGAGCGAGGTGGCGACGCACAGCTGCTGGCCCGACCCGCTCTCGATGCCGCAGCCCGCGCCGAGGACCCCGGCGTCCCCGCCGTCGGCAACACCGGCCTCGGTCGCCGCCCCGCTCTTCCCGCCCTGCGACAGCTGCTCGATGCCGCAACCGAAGGCCGCGAGGGTGACGAGCGTGACGAGCGTGACGAGCGTGACCGCCTTGCCGAGCGACGCACACTTCATGAAGAAGAGCGTATCACTCGGCCGTGCGAGGTCAGCGCTTTCGGACCGTGCGGTTCACGATCCGCTTGGCGGCGGCCTTCT
>JAYTBL010001013.1:0-2572 GCA_043736975.1 Polyangiaceae bacterium | reverse complement strand
GCGCGATGCCGGCGAACGGGAGCGCCGCGAGGAACACGCCGACGATGCCGACCACCGGCACGACCGGCAGCACGATGCCGAGCGCCGGCAAGACGACCGCCCCCACCACGGCGCCCGCGGTCGGGGACCGCGCCACGCCGACCGACAGCACCATGACTGGTGCAGCGCCGGTCGCGCAGAACCCCGGCGCCGCCGACGGCACCAAGGACGCTACCAACAGTAAGTTGAATGAGCGTGACCGCAACGGCGGCTCGCTCACGCCGATGGACCAAGGTGGCGGCAAGGACCGCGACATCACGGCGGCCATTCGCCGGTCCGTGGTCGCTGACGGCTCGCTCTCGTTCAACGCGAAGAACGTGAAGATCATCACCGTGGCCGGCAAGGTCACGCTGCGCGGTCCCGTGAAGAGCGACGCGGAGAAGGCGACCATCGAGTCCAAGGCGAAGGCCGCGGCAGGGGTCACCGAGGTCGACAACCAGCTCGAAGTGAAGAAGTGATTTCCACAAATTCGAAGAGAGAGAACAGGGAACCGTCATGAAGAAAGCCGTCATGTGCATCGTCCAGCGCCAAGATCAGGCGGAGGCGATCGTCAACCAGCTCCAGACCGTGGGCTTCACGCCGAACGACATCTCCGTGCTCTTCCCGGACAAGTCGGGCACGAAGGACTTTGCGCACGAGCACAACACCAAGGCTCCCGAGGGCGCAGCCGCGGGCGCAGGTACCGGCGGCGTGCTCGGAGGCACGCTGGGGCTGCTCGTGGGCATCGGCGCGCTTGCGATCCCGGGCCTCGGTCCCTTCATCGCGGCCGGTCCGCTCATGGCGGCGCTGGGCGGCGCGGCCATCGGCGCCGGGGTGGGCGGCATCACCGGCGCGCTCATCGGCATGGGCATCCCGGAGATCGAGGCGAAGAAGTACGAGGGCAAGATCAAAGGCGGCAACATCCTGATCGCCGTCCACACCGACACGTCCGAGCAGCGGACGGCGGCGGAGCGGATCTACAAGTCGCTCCAGGCCGAGGACATCTCGACCGTGACGGAGAGCAGCGTCCCCGGCGGCCAGCCCGCGCCCGTCGCCATGCGCTGACCACGCTCGCGCAGCTTGCGCGGACCCGAAGGCCCGCGGCCGAGAGGCCGGGGGCCTCTCTCCGTTCGAGTCGTTCGGACCACGCTCCCCCAGCCGGGCGACGTCTTCGAGTTCCTGCCCGCGCGGCGCTGATCAGCCAAAGCGCGCGCGGTCGTGCTTGCCTTCGAGGTCGACGGTCGGACCGAGCGGCACGACGCGGTGCGGGTTCACCGTCGTCTGGCTCCAGTAGTAGTGCAGCTTGATCTGATCGAGGCGGCACGTCTTCTTCACGTCGGGCAGCTGGTAGATCTCGCGCAGGTACCCCGACAGGTTCGGGTAGTCCTGGATGCGGCGCACGTTGCACTTGAAATGGCCGAAATAGACGAGGTCGAAGCGCAGGAGCGTCGTGAACATCGCGACGTCCGCCTCGGTCAGCACCGCGCCGCAGAGGTAGCGCTGCTTGCCGAGCACCTCTTCCCAGTGATCGAGCGCCACGAAGAGCTCGCGGCACGCCTCCCCGTACGCCTCCTGCGTGGTGGCGAAGCCGGCGCGGTAGACGCCGTTGTTCACCGGCATGTAGATCGCTTCGAGCACCTGATCGATCCTCTCGCGCAGCTCGGGGGGCGCGAGTGACGCGTGGTTCTGCGCGCAACCTTCGAACTCGGTGTCGAGCATGCGCATGATCTCGCGCGACTCGTTGTTGACGATGGTGCTGGTGCGCTTGTCCCAGAGGATCGGCACCGTGACGCGACCCGAGTACTTCTTGTCGGCGCGCAGGTAGACCTCACTCAGCATCGTCGCGCCGAGGATCGGGTCGGGCTCGTCCTTCGCGAACCCCCAGCCGTCGTCGCCCATCTTGGGGTCGACCACGGTGACGCTGATCGCGTCCTCGAGGCCGCGCAGCGCGCGGGTCAGGAGCGCGCGATGCGCCCACGGGCACGCGTAGGAGACGTAGAGATGGTAGCGACCGGGCTCGGGCCGGAGCTCGCCCGAGGCCGAGACTCGGCCACGGAACTTCGTCTGCGGCCGCTGAAACGCCCCCTTTGCATCGGGGTCGTACCAGCCAGTCCTCCACACCCCTTCGACGAGCTCACCCATGTTGGTTCGCGTATCCTATCCTCTCTGGGGCGGCTCTCAGGGCTTCAAGAACGAGATCAAGCCCACACACCCCTGCCCGCTCAGCTTCACCACGATCGGCTGCCCGGGCTTGATCTGGACCTGGCGGCTGTCCGCCTGCGCGTCCACCGCACCCACCTTCGGCAGCGCCAGCGGCGGCGCGCCGCCCGCGAACGGGGAGCGCATCGTGGTGGCGGCGGCGTTGCCGACCAGCACGTCGAGCGAGACCTCCTTCGCGCCGTAGGCGAGCACGTGGACCTCGGTGCCCTTGCCGGAGACCGCCATCTCCATCGACTTCGCGCCCGCGCCGAGCGACGCCGTGCGCTTGCCCACCACCTGGAGACCGAGCGGCTTGCCATCCTCGCCGTTCTTCGACCTCATCGCGGTCTCGACG
>JAYTBL010001012.1:0-6498 GCA_043736975.1 Polyangiaceae bacterium | reverse complement strand
GCAAACTTCCAGCTCGCGCCGACCGCGGCCACCGCGGCCACCGAGTGCGCGGCGCTGCAGCGCAAGGCCTGGCAGCGCACGGCGACGCCGGACGAGGTGGCGGCCTGCGCCGACCTCGTGGTCAACGGCAATCCGGCGGAGACCAACCCGCGTCGTCGCTGGGCGCACGGTTGCGCCTCGAACCTCACCGCCACCGGTTTCACGACCTACTAGGAGCCCGAACATGAAGCACGTATCGCGTCGTGGGTTCCTCCAGGCCATGGGCATCGGCACGGGTGCGCTCGTCGGCACCCGGCTCGCCGGCTCTTCTCTCCTCGGCAACGCCTACGCGGCCTCGCCCGAGCCGACGACGCTCGTCGTCGTCTACCTCACCGGCGGGATCAACGCGATCTTCACCGGCGCGGACGCCTTCACCAACACCGCCTTCGGCGTGACGGCGGGTAACTCGACGGCGCTCGGCGGCGGCGTCGTGATCGACAACACCCTGGCCAACGCCATCCCCGCGGGCATCCGCAACAGGGTGGCGTCGGTCGGCATCCGGCACGGCATCACCGACCACGGCAACGCCGAGCGCAGCATGTTCCTCAGCGGAAACGCCAGCGCGCCGCTCATGCTCGCCGACGCCATCGGCGGCACCGGCGCCATCAAGGCGGCGGTGGTCGGCGCGGGCACGCTCCCCAACGGCGAGCGCCCCGCGCCCGTCAACGGCGTCTCGCTCCAGCCGATCAACGACATGAGGGCTACCATCGAGGCCATCGCGGGCGCGCTCGCGGCCCCGAACCTCGCCGACCGTCCGACCATGGCGAAGGGCCTCATCGCCGCTCGCACGATGTCGAAGACTGCGGTGGCGAAGCACCCGCAGTCGCTGGTGTCCGTGGACCAGGGCCTGCAGTCGGCCATCGCCACCGTCCAGAAGCCCATCCAGGTCTTCAACCAGGCGGAGTTCAACACCGCCTACAACCTCAACGGCGCGACCGCGGTCAACGGCTTCGCTGGGCAGATGGCGGCCGCCGAGCTGATGGTGCGCTCGGGCGCGAACTTCGTCATCGCTCCCGATGGGTTCAACTGGGACTCGCACGGCGACTCGAACGGCAACAACGTCCGCAACCAGATGGCCCAGCGCATCGCGCCGGCGCTCGGTACGTTCCTCACCCGCATGGTCGCGAACGCGCAGGCGCAGACAGAGCGCAACGTGGTCGTCGCGATCCTGGGCGACTTCCACCGCAGCCTCCCTGGCTCGGACCACCAGGGCAACCTGGCGGCCCTCGTCATCGGCAAGGGCTTCAAGAACGCGACCACCGGCAAGACCGACAACAACGTCGCTCAGGCGCCGAGCACGCCCAGCATCGCCGGCTTCTGGCAGCTGATGGGCGCCGCCTCGAAGGCAACCTCACCGTTCGCCGGCGCGAACCCCCACGCCGTCCTCGTTTGATCGTGCGCCGTTCGCGAACCCTCGCCGGATCGGGATCGCTCAGCGCGGCGACGTTCGTGGCGGCCGCGATCGCGACGACGCTCGTAGCTCGCCCGGCGCTGGCGAACGTCAGCGGGCTGGCCGGGTACTCGGGCAAGCCGAACCTGTCGGCGCCGGCGGGGGAGAGCTGCAATCAGTGTCACAACGGGGGCGCCGCGCCCACGGTGACGCTGACGGGGCCGGCCACGCTCAACGCGGGACAGGTCGCCGACTACTCGCTCGTCGTCACCACGGGCGCAAACCGCGCGGCGGGCGGCGTCGCGGCCACCGACGGGATCGTGCTCACGCCCGGTGCGGGCTTCCGTGACAGCTTCGGCGAGATGGTGCCGAACGGCGGCCTCGCGGTCTCCGGCGGCAAGGCCACGTTCAACTTCAAGGTCACGGCCCCGATGACGGGGACCACGCTCCGCTTGTGGGCGGTCGGCCTCGCGGTGAACGGCAACAACGGTGCATCGGGGGACAGGGCCTCGCACCTCATCAGGGACGTGGCGGTAGCTGGCGGCACGCCGCCCAAGCCCGATGCGGGCTCGAGCGGGAGCAGCGGCAGCAGCAGCGGGAGCGATGCGTCGGCAGACCCCGACGGCGGCGCCAGCAGCGGGTCGAGCGGCGGATCGAGCGGCGGATCGAGCGGATCGAGCGGATCGAGCGGATCGAGCGGATCGAGCGGATCGTCGAGCGGCGCCAGCGGCGGGACCAGCGGCAGCAGCGGCGACCCGAGCGCCGACCCCGGCGCCGATCCTGGCTCCTCGGGCGGCACGGGCGGGGACGGCGGGAGCTCGGGCGGTTGTTCCACGTCGCTCCACGCGCCGGGCCAGGGTAAGGTCGGCATCGTGCTGGCAGCGCTGGGGGTGGCTCAGCTGATTGCGGCGCGGAGGCGGAGGCGTCGCGCGTGAGACGAAGCTACGGACTGTCGGGGGCGTTCGGGATCGCGGCCTTCGGGCTTTCGGTGATGATCGGGTGCTCGTCCTCGAGCTCCGAACCGAACCGCCCGACCGTGATCGGCAGCGAGGACGGCGGCGCGCCGGACGGTGACGCCGCGGTGCCCGAGGCGGCACCGAACGGCGGGCGGGACGACAACGCGTCGTCCTGCTTCGCGGCCTGTCAGAACACTGGCTTCACCTGCCAGGCGAAGGGCGACACCGGCGCGACCATCACCACCGTGGAGATGATCCTCGACGCGAAGGGCTGCGCGGGCACACTGACCACGGGCAGCGCCACCCCGAACGAGCAGTCGGTGGCGATCACCATCGAGTGCGCGAAGGGCGAGATCTGCCGCGGCGCGTCGCCCGGCGCGGCCGCGACGGTGTGCGTCTCGGGCCTCTTCAGCGCCTTCTCGTTCTCGTACGTCCCGGCGGGCGCCCCCGAGAACGTCTGCACGCGCAACTAGCGGGTCAGCGGGAGCGCTTCTCGTCGTGGCCGCTCGTGCCGGCGCGGCGATCGAGCTCGGTGAGCACCGACTGAAAGGGGACGCCGCGCGAGCGCAGCGCGACCATCACGTGGAACAGCACGTCGGCGGCCTCGGCCGTCACGCGCGCATCGCTCTCGCCTGCCACCGCGCGCGCGAGCTCGCCGGCCTCCTCGGTCAGCTTCTCGCCGATCTTGCTCGCGCCGCCTTCGTAGAGGCTCTTGACGTAGCTGTCCTTCCCGGTGCTGCTCTTGCGCTGCTCCAGGACCGACTCGAGACGAGCGAAGAGGAGCGGGACGGGCACCTCGACGTCAGAGACCCGGATCTTCCCGTCCACGAGCTGCGCGCTGCGGAAGAAGCAGCTCGGCTTGCCGGTGTGGCAGGTCGGGCCCTCCGGCGTCACGAGGTAGATGACCATGTCGGCGTCGCAGTCGACGAGCACGCCGGTCACGTCCATGCCGTTGCCCTCTTCGCGGCCCTTCTGCCAGAGCTCGTTTCGCGATCGGCTCCAGAACGTGGCGCGGCCGCTCTCGAGCGTGAGCTCGATCGCTTTCTGCGTCGCGTACGCGACCATGCGCACCTCGCCGGTCAGCCGATCCTGCGCGACGGCGGCGACCAGACCGTCCTTGTTGAATTTCATGCGCCACAGGCTAGCGCCGAACGGGCGATCCTTCACGACCAGGATCGCGCGATCCTGGAGATCGTCGGGCGAGAAGGCCGAACCGGGCGAGGACCCTCAGCGACCTGCGTCGGCCCCGGAGCCTGCTGCCCTGACCGCGCCGGCGTCCGCGGTGGGCGCGTCCCCCGTGGCCGGGGCAGGACGGAGCGTCGCCCAGACCTGCTGCGCGAGCGCGCAGTTGTTCACCTGGCGCTTCATCGCGGCGAGCGTCTCGGGGTCGCGCACCACGCGCTCGCCCGCGAACTGGAAGTCGGCCTCGGCGGTCTTGCGCAAGCTGGCGATCGAGCCGCCGGTCTTCAGGTTCACGATGTGAACCCGCGTGGGGTGAGGTACCTGCTGGAGCGCCTCCTCGGTGATCGTCCCGCCGTCCGAGAGCTCGCGCGCCTCGGGGACGTCCTCGTCGAGAACCAGCAGGAAGAACTGCGCGCGCTTGACGATGTCGATCGCCACCGGGATCTCGTCGCGCTTCGCCTTCTCGTACTGCTGGCGGAAGACCCGCAGGCGATCCTTGTCGTCGGCGGCCTTCACCTCGGCCGCCCACTCGTCGGTCATCACGCGCGTCGCGCTGTAGGCGCGGTGGAGATTCCAGGGCTGCTCAGCGCCGGTGCCGGCGTCGGCGGCGCTTGGCTCGCGCAGGAGGCAGCCGGTGAAGGCGTCCTTCGCGGAGTCCTTCGCGTGCTTGCGCAGCGAATCGACGTCGCGGGCGTCCGCGAGCCGCATCCGCAGGTAGAGCCCCGGCGAGGCCCGGAAATCCATCTTTGCGCCTTCGGCGTCGACCTTGTCGCCATCGAAGTGCAAGGCGAGGTCGAGCGTGAGCCTCTCGAGCTTGTCGCGTAGGGGGTACCACTCGGCGCCGACGGTGGTGACCGCGGCGCGCTGCTGCGAGAGGATCTCCTCTTTTTCCGACGAGAGCGTCCGTTCGTTGAGCAAGAAGGCGACGAAGAGCGTGATGACCACGGCCCCACCGGCCACCATCCACACACGCCCGTCGACCTTTCCGAACTTCGCGCCCTTGCGCTCAGCGCGAGCGCTCTGGACCGCTTTGAGGCCGATTTCGCGCTTCTCGCCGGCCACGATCAGTGAGTCTTCGGCAGCCTGTCGATCATGAAGCTGACGTTCGGGTACCCCGCGAACGCCGACGTCTGAAACACGCTCTTCACGACGACCGCAGACACGTCCTGGTCGATCTGGAGCACGACGACGCCCGGGAACTCCTTGCCGGGGCGGGTCTGCTTCCAGAGCTCGCGTTGGCCCTTGAGGATGTTGAACAGCTCGTCGATGCGCTGGAGGCGCTTGCTGTCCTCGATCGCGCGCGTGTTACCCGCCGGATTTCCGTTCACGAGGACGGTGCTGCCGGTGATGGCGACGATCGGCGCGTCGATCATGTCGAGCGCATTCTCGGCCGACGGAAGTCTTACGTTCTTGTTCACCGGCGTCTCGCCGGACGCGCTGAACGTCATGAGGAGGAAGACGACGGTGACGACCAGGAAGTCGATCATGCTCGTCAGCGAGAGACCCGCGACGACGCTGCGGTGGTTGCCGCCCGAGACGCGCTTCTGAACGAACTTCAGAGGAATGCCGTGCATCAACCGCCGGCCGGGCTCGTGGATAGTCATGGCTGCCTCAGTTGACCGCGAAGGTGACGTTGAACGCAGGAAGCTGCTCGGCCTTGCCGCCGACCGTGTAGGGCCGGTGCGCCTGGTAGATCGCGTCGATGACGCCGATCAGATAGACGTACGCCGTCTCGTTGTCGGTGTGCAGGATCGCCTGATCGAACTTCTTGTCGGAGGGGTCACGGTGCGTTCCGGTTGTCTTCCACTCTGCCTCGATCTTCTGGGCGAGCTCGGGATAGCGGATGCTCTTCTTGTTCCCCTTCATCACCAGGTTGTCCTTGCGGGGCACGTCGAGGGTGCTGATGACCGTTCCCGACTGCTTCCAGATGAGGACGAACTTCTCCGGGCTGCGCATCTCGATGTGGAGCTGCTTCTCCGGCTCGGTCTTTTCGGGCTCGACCTCGCGCGGCGGGCCGGGCACCTGGGCGTCCGCGTTGAGGCGCGCCATCTGTGACCACACTGCCGTGATGAGGAGGAACGAGATCGTGACCATGAGCAGGTCGATGAACGGGATCATGTTGATCTCCGAATCGAGCGACCTCCGGCCACCACCGCCTCCGCCGACGCTTACACCACCCATGCTCGTTACTCCGTGAAGGAAACGGCGAGGTCGGGTCTGCCGACCTCGCCGAACATGACAACTACAGAGACTGGAAGCGGATCGACCTACGCCGCGACGGCGGAGAGGTTGACCTTCTGGCGGTTCGTGACGACGAGGTTGAGCACCTGGACGCTCGCCTCGTTGATGTCGTCCTCGATCTGCTGGGTCTTGCCGTTCAGAACCGCGTAGCCGATGAGCGCCATCAGGGCGACGATCAGGCCGAACGCGGTGCAGTTCATGGCTTCCGAGATGCCTTCGGCGAGGATTCGCGCCTTCTGGCTCGGGTCGACCGACTCGCCGGACACGGCGCCGAAGCTGGTGATCAGCCCGGAGACGGTGCCGAGGAGGCCGGTGAGCATCGCGAGGTTCGCGAGGAGGGCGAGGTAGCCCGTGCGCTTCGCGAGACGCGGGATCTCGCGGAGAGCCGCTTCGTCCATCGACGCCTGCACTTCCTCATCCGAGCGATTGACCTTCACGAGGCCGGCCTGGCAGATGCGGGCCAGCGGCGCGTTCGCGGCCGAGCACATCTTGACGGCCTTCGCGACGTCGCCCGCGAGAATGCACTTCTGCATCGTGGCGAGGAACACGTCCTTGTTGATCGACGAGCCATAGAGATAGAGCGCGCGCTCGATGATGATTCCGATGGTGATGATGCTCCAGAGGAGAATCACCGACATCATCACGAGGCCGCCTTCTTTGTAGTGCTTCCAGAGAGTGGACATGTTCGCT
>JAYTBL010001011.1:0-2573 GCA_043736975.1 Polyangiaceae bacterium | reverse complement strand
CGTCGAACCAGAGCGCGGTCTCGTCGTGGAAGGCGTCGCTCGCGTAGCTCGGCACGGGGAACGCGACCGGCACCATGGGGAGGATGACCGGGTTGTCGCGCGGCGTGCGGGCCTGGCACTCGCGATCCCACACCACGCGCTCGGGCAGCCCGAAGTACGTGAGCTCGGCGTTGATGTGCGGGCCGGGGCGCGCGATCACGTGCATGCCCTTGTCGTGGACGAGGCGCATGAAGCGCGCGACGTCGAGCCGGGCGTACTGCTCACCAAAGTCGAAGACGCCGTGCGCGGTCTCGTGGACGCCCCACGGGATGTAGGTGTCGACCAGGCGGAGGCCCATCGCCTTCATCGCATCGAGGCACGGACCCCAGTCCTCGGGCGCGTGCCGCCAGTAGTGCATCGCGCCCGCCCACAGCGGGACCAGCTCCTCGCGGTCCCGCAACCACAGGCCTTGCGGGCGGACCTCCACCGCCTCCGCGGGCTTCGGGTCCTCCCGGCGAGACGGGCGCTTCATGCAGGCACGTTACCCTGCGGAGAGCTCTGCGCCCAGCGTGCGCTCGAGGATGGCGCGCAGCTTCTTCATGTCGGGGTCGCTCGCTTCGAGGCGCGCGAGCGCGGCATCCACCTTGCGGATGGTGGGCGTCACGAAGCGCAGGAACGCGGAGTTGCCCTTCTTCTTGTCGATGAAGACGAAGCGCCCCGCGTCCTTGAGCTTGCGCTGGACGGTCACGAGGTCGAACTCCGACGCCAGCGCCTTCCTCTGCTTCGCGGGCAGGTCGGCGGCCTCGGCGTACTCGGCGAGGCGCGCCTCGACGAACGCGCGGTCGAACTCCTGGTAGCTGTCGTTCAAGAGCGCGACCAGGTCGTACACGCGCGGCCCGAGCAGCGCGTCCTGGAAGTCGAGCCAGACGAGGCGCAGCTCGTCCCTCTCCACCACCATCAGGTTTCGCGACTGGTAGTCGCGGTGCACGAAGCCCTGCGGGAGATCGGCCACGCGCTTCGCGAGGCGGTCGGCGATCTCGGAGAACTCGAGGACGTCGGCCTCGGCGAGCGGCTTGCCGCGCGCGTCGAGCCCCCACTCCCGGAAATGCTCGATCTCCCAGCGCAGGAGGTCGTAGTCGAAGGTTCGGCTCGCCACCACGCAGCCCTTGGGGAGCTTGGCGAGCGACTGCTGCGCCTTCGCCAGGTCCTTGACGGCTTTCGTGTAGAGTGCAGCCTTATCGCCCGGGTTGCGAAGCAGCCAGTTGGCAAGCGTATCGTCGCCGAGGTCTTCGATGACGAGCCACCCGCGCAACGTGTCCTCGGCGAGCACCGTAGGGACGTGGACCCCGGCGTCAGCAAGGAGATCGCGGACCTCGAGGAACGGCCAGCGATCGCCGTCGTGCGCGCGCTGCACCTCCTCGGGCTTGGCGCCCTCGGGGACGAACATGGCGACTGCGCTCTTGTCGTTGGGGAGCGCGAGGCGGAAGTACTTGCGCGTCGAGGCGCCGCCCGGCATCGGCGTCACCGAGAGCTCGCTCGCGAACGCTTGCTGGACGAGCTCCTCCAGCGGCACGAAATCGACGACGCCCGCCGGGGAAAGGGTGGTGGTACTGGGACGGACGACGGACAAGGCACTCCGGATTATCCTCTTTGTGGGGATGGCGCCAGACTTGCTCGCGCAAACGCCTGCGACAGTCCCCCCAGGGTCGCTCGAGACTGGAGCGCACGCTCGATCCGTGATGGATAGTGGTGATGTTCGATCCCTCCGTCGCCGCTGACCGCATCGACCGCCTCTGGAAGCTCGCCGCGCAGTTCGGCACCGAGCGCGGCACCAACCGCATCTTCCTCGACGAGATGGTGAGCGACCGTCTCCAGCTCACGTCCGGCCTCCAGGTGCTGCGCGACGAGCTGCAGTTCGCGCCTGGCCCGCCGACGCTCGACCGCGAGCGGGCGCGCGCCGATCTCTCGTTGCCGAGTGTGGTGACGACCCTCGCCTTCACGAACTGCGGCGATCGCATCCATCAGGGCGAGGTCGATCGCTACGTTCAGATCGTGGGCTCGCGCTTCGCGACGATCTCGGAGCTCGGCGTGCTCAAGCCCGAGGCGTTCCGTCCCACGGGCGGCGGCACCGACGACGGCGCGACGCTGGCCCACGTCACCTGGGCCCACGTGCTCGACGAGCCGCTGCGCGCGCGCGTCTACGGGGGCAATGCCCAGAGCTTCGTGGCCTGCGGCTTCGACCTGAAGGCCCACATCGGCCGGCTCGACACCGAGGACGGCGCGGTCCGGTTCGGCACGACGCAGGAGTCGCCCTGGCGCGAGCCGCGCGCGGCGTGCGGCGCGATCGTGGGCGCGCTCGCCCAGTACAACGAGAAGAACGACGTTCACCGGCGGATCAAGAGCGACCTCGGCGACGCAAACTTCGCGCTCCTGCAGGAGACGGGGGTGAAGACGGCCGAAGGGATCGACATCACGGCCGCAGTGGGCGCGGCGATCGTCGCGGTGCAGGGCATGCTCGACACCGCGCAGGCGCTCAAGCACGAGATGGACGAGCGCGGCGTCGCGCACCTCACCGCGAGCCTCACCGTGAACCG
>JAYTBL010001010.1:0-14418 GCA_043736975.1 Polyangiaceae bacterium | reverse complement strand
CATGGCCTCGGTCCATCTCGCACGCATGGACGGCCCGGGCGGCTTCCAGAAGTGGGCCGCGATCAAGAAGATCCATCCCCACCTCGTGGAGGACGATTCCTTCGTCCAGATGTTCCTCGACGAGGCGCGCGTGGCCGCGCGTATCTCGCATCCCAACGTCGCGACCGTCTTCGACCTCGGCAAGCACGAGGACACGTACTGGATCGCGATGGAGTACCTCCACGGCGAGCCGCTCCGCGAGGTGATGCGGCGTACCGAGGAGCTCGGCACCGCGATGCCGCCGGAGATCGCCTGTCGCGTCATCGCCGACGCCGCCGAGGGCCTTCACGCCGCGCACGAGCTCCTTGGCAAGAACGGCGAGAAGCTCGGTCTCGTCCATCGCGACGTCACCCCTCACAACCTGTTCGTGACCTATGACTGCGTCACGAAGGTCGTCGACTTCGGCATCGCGAAGTTCAGCTCGCGCATGAGCCACACGCGCGCGGGCACGCTCAAGGGCAAGCTCGCGTACATGAGCCCGGAGCAGGTCCACGGCGAGGGCATCGATCGCCGGACCGACATCTTCGCGCTCGGCGTCGTGCTCTGGGAGCTCACCACCGGCCAGCGCCTGTTCCGCATGGAGAGCGATCTCGACACGCTCGCGAAGGTCCAGGAGTGCAACGTTCCGCGGCCCTCCACGCTCATCCGCGGCTACCCGGTCGATCTCGAGAAGATCGTGATGAAGGCGCTCGCCAAGAACCGCGGCGAGCGCTTCCGCACCGCGCGCGAGCTGTCGCGAGCGCTCCAGTCGCTGCTCATGCGCCGTGGCCTCTTCATCGCCTCCGATGAAGTTGCAGCCTACACGCAGTCGATCTTCAACGACCGCATCCAGAAACGCGAGGCGCATCTGCGCTGGGCGGCCGAGGTGACGTCGACCATCAACGTCGACCAGCTCCTCTCGAAGCCCAAGCTCGGGCCCGAGTTCACCAACTCCGAGGTGCAGGCGCAAAAGCCCGCAGGGGTCCGTCCTGCCGCCGGCATGCCCGCCGCCGCGCCGATCACCGGGCCGATGGCGGAGCCCGAGCCGTCGACGCACCAACCGGGGCGGCCGTATCCGTCGAACGTGCCCGACGACCTGAAGGAGACCGGCCCCTCGCTGCCCACCCAGGCGCGGCCGTTCGGGGCCGGCGCGGCGAATGCGAACGCCCCGCGCTCCTTCTCGGCGGCCTCGGTGCCCACGGCGGACCCACGACGCAACGGACCCCCGCGCCCCGCCGCAGGCGCGCCGATGGCGACGATGCAGTCGCCGGCCCACCAGCCGAGCCCGCAGCCGCCCGCGAGCGACTCCTACGAGGAGGAGCACCCCGCCGACGGCGACGGTCCCACCATCCAGGCCCTGCCGCCGATGGTCGACGCGTTCATGCATGCGGCGCTCGGCCCCAGCCTCCGCGAGCCGATGAACGGCGACCCGCCGACGCTCGCCGAGGCGATGCCGACGTCGAACGAAGGTCCGACGATGATGGCGAACCCGCAGACGCGGGCCGCGATGATCGCAGCCTCGACGTCGGACGAGGTCGCCGTGCTCGAGCCCGACGATTTCGACGAGGAGGATCAGGACGCGACGATGGTCGCGAACACGCGCGCCGAGCCGGGACCGCTCCAGGCTCCGCCCACGTTCCCGCAGGTCGCACCTGCCGCCGGGCGCACGAGCGGCGCGCCGCCTCCGAATTTCGGAACGCCCTCGCAGCGCCCGCCGCCCTCGCGATTCAACCAGACGGTGGGGCTCGCGCAGCAGCCGCAGCAGCCGCAGCACCAGCTGCCGCCGATGCTGAATCCGCTCGGCTACCCGCAGATGCAGCAGCCGCAGATGCAGCCGCATGGCCCGCAGCACGGCAGCAACGACTTCTCGTTCAACGAGACCATCGGCCTCCAGCAGCCAGGTCAGACGAGCGCGCCGCCCAACGACCCGAACGACTACGGGCGCGCGATGTCGAATCCGCCGCACGACTACGTGCCGCGGAGCGGGCCGCATCCCACGGGCCCGAGCGGCGATTTCATCCCGCGCAACTCGGCGCGCCAGCTGCCAACGGTGAACCGCGGGGGCATGCCGGCGTACGACAACCGCACCATGACGGCGCAGCGCTACAAGCGCCGGCCGCCGATGTGGGTCGTCGCCGCGCTCTCGTGTTCCATCGCCCTGCTGATCGCGGGCGTGGTCATCGCGGTCATCTCGTCCACGAGCTCACCGTCCGCGCCCAAGGGCACCGCGCCGGGCCCTACCGCGGGGACCGTCGCGGGGGTCAGCGGCACGGGGGCCGGGCCCTTCTCGAGCGCTCGCAGCGCGTTCAACAACCTCGTGAACCAGCCGGGGTCGACGCTGGTCCCGCCCGGCGCGCCGCCCTCGGCGGTGACGGCGCCGCAGATGACGGCCGCGCCGGTCCCGACCGCGCCCGACACGGCCGCCGCGGCGCAACCGCAGCCCGCGCAGCCCGCCGTCGCCGTCGCCGTCGCCGCGGTCGGACCGGCTGCGGCCGCACCTCCCCCGGCCGCGCAGCCGGCCGCCCCGCAGCCCCTGCGTCCCTCACCTGTCGCGGCGGCGCCCGCCCCCGCACCTGCGGCCCCGCCGAAACCGACGGCCGCAAAGCCGACAGCGCTCGGCGCGCTCACGGTCGTCTGCATGCCGAAGTGCGATCAGATCGTCGACAACGGGACATCGCTCGGGGCGGGCCACATCTTCAACCGCCCGGTACCCGCGGGTCGCCACGTCCTCCAGCTCTCGGCACCGAACGGCGCGCGCAAGAACCTGGTCGTGGAGGTCGCCCCCGAGCAGACCAAAGAAGTCCGCATGTCGATGGACAAGTAGGTAAGACGCAAAGCCACGGTGTGGCTTCTTCGTACGCGTGGGCACGCGAGCCAGACGCGGTAGTTCGCGGGCGCGCGAGCGGTATAGGTGATGCAGCGCGGGGGTCGTGAAGCTGGTAGCGGGCCACGTGCTCTCCCGGACGTTGCGGTTGGTGCGGAGGCTTGCCGACGGCGGCATGGGCTCCGTGTGGACCGCCGAGCATCTGGTGCTGGGCACCACCGTCGCGGTCAAGTTCATGGCCGGCGCCTGGGCCAACCTACCAAACGCGCGCGCGCGGTTCCTGCGCGAGGCGCGAATGACCGCGAGCATCGCGAGCCCCCACGTCGTCGAGGTGCTCGATTGCCGGAATGACGAGGCCGACCATCCATACCTCGTCCTGGAGCTGCTGCACGGCGAGACGCTCGAGCAGCGCGTGCGTCGCCACGGCGTCATGTCCGTCAGCGAGGTCGTGGAGATCGTCTCGCAGACCTGCGAGGCGCTCGCCGCGACCCACGCGGCGGGCATCGCGCACCGCGATGTCAAGCCGGAGAACGTCTTCCTCGTCGCCGGTCCGACGACGTTCGTGAAGCTGATCGACTTCGGGATCGCCAAGCCGATCCGCATCGAAGGATGCATCGACGCCGACCACCTTCCCGCCGGGACGCCGGGCTACATGAGCCCCGAGCACATGTTCGAGCCCGCGCTCACCGATGCGCGCTCGGATCTCTTCTCCCTCGGCGCCGTGGCGTACTTCGCGCTCACACGCCGCGCCCCGTTCGGCGCCGACTCGCTCGAAGGCCTCTACCTGGCCATGGACGACGGAGCCTTCGCGCGGCCGAGCGAACTGCGGCCCGCGCTCCCCGCGGCGCTGGATCGCTGGTTCGAGAAGGCGCTCGCGCAGAAGCCCGACCGCCGGTTCCATGACGCGCGCGCGATGGCCGGGGCGCTTCACGACGTCTCACGCGAGCTCTACTCGGCGCTGCCCCAAACCACGCTCGAGGTGGCGCCCGCGGCGCCGAGCGAGATGACGCTCCCCGAGCTCCCGATCGCGCGCCCGCGCCGGTCCCGGGTCCGCGCGGCCCTCGCGGTCGCGCTCGGCGCGGCGGCGGCGTTCCTCGTCTGGCGTGCGACCGCCGACGGCGCGCAGCACGCGCAGAGCGCCGTTCGGGCCGCGCACGGCGAGCTGAGCGCGATGGCCGACGAAGCCCAGCCATAAGCGACGTTGCTCCCTGCGTCGGATCGGCCCAGTATTCAGCCGTGGGTCGTGCTCCTGGTGCGTTCGTGCCGCTCTTGGCGCTCGTCACTTCGGTGGCCGTTGCAGCGGCTTGCAAGACCAAGCCGGACATCTCGTTCGATCTCCAGCTGCCGGCCGACCTCGCGGCTACGCCCGTGTGGCTCGAGGTCGGGGCCTACGAGGGCGCGACCTGCAGCGCGCTCGCGCCCATCCTGCTCGACGGGGTACCCGGGAGCGCAAGCGCGCGCGTCGCGTTCCGGAGCGACACGGCGCAGCGCCCAACGTTCGGCGGTCTCGAGAGCGGCTCGTTTGCGTTCGCGGCGGTCGCGCGCGGCGAGGACTGCGGCGTGCTGGCGATGGGGTGCACCGAGGTCGACGTCGACGACACGCGCACCGTATCCATCGCGCTGGCCGCGAACGCGGCGCCCTCCGGCGCGTGCAGCGCCGGCGCGGTGTGTCGCGCTGCGCGCTGCCTCCCCGCCAACGACAACCAGGATCCAAGCGTGGGCGCGCAGTGCTCGCTCCGGCTCCTCGGCGCAGGTCCGCTCGCGAACCCGGTCGGCGGCGGCGGCACGACCGTGAGCGCGCCCGCCATCGCGGCGACGCCGAGCGGCTTCGTGATCGCGTACCGCGAGCTGGACCCCGGTGGCCTCGCGGCGCGTGTGACCATCCTGCCCATCGATCCTTCGGGCGGCGCGCTGGACGCCGCCCGCCCCCTGCTCAAGGGCCGCTGCGCGGGCGCCGACGAGACCGACGGGATGGGCCTCGTCATGAACGGCGCAGCCGGGCGGATCGTCCTCGCGCGCTCCGCCTGCGGGCTGCAGCCCGGGCTCGAGCTCCTCAGCTTCACGACGAGGCCGAACGTCGAGATCGACCCTGACTTTCGCTCCTCAGACTCGCCCACAGCGCAGAACCTCACGCTCTCCGCCGGCCGCGTCGCGACGCGGACCCCCGCGAGCGCGGTCGTCGTCTTCCGCGAGGACGGCGCGACGCGCATCTCCACCGTCGTTCCGGGTACCGGCGTGGCAGCGCCGACCGGCACGTTCGGCGGCGCCGCGAACATGACCGGCGCGTGGGTGGCGGCGAGCGACCAGGTGCTCGCGGTGCTCTCCGCGGGGCCGGCCCCGCAGGCCGCAGACGGCGGGGCCGACGCGGGCGACGGCGCGCCGCAGCTCGCGCTGCTGATGGTGCCCGCCGCGACCTCGGCCGATCAGTTCGATCGCGCCGCGCGCAAGCCGCGCGCGCCGCTCACCTTCCCCGGGCAGTGGGGCGCGGTCGCGGCGCTGGGGTCGCGGGTCATCGTCGTGAGCGACGACACCAGCCCCCTCCGCTCCCTCGCCTACCGGACATTCGATCTCGACCGCCCCGCGCCCGCCGAGGCGAGCGGCTTCCCGGTGTCCGGGGGCACCGGGCCCGTCGTCACGGCGGATCTCACGATGCTCGACGACAAGGCCTACTTCGCGGTCCTCAAGCCGGGCGGCGT
Source organism: Polyangiaceae bacterium (assembly GCA_043736975.1). Classification (GTDB taxonomy): domain Bacteria; phylum Myxococcota_A; class Polyangia; order Polyangiales; family Polyangiaceae; genus Labilithrix. The sequence goes on along the minus strand of JAYTBL010001010.1, from coordinate 8,880 downwards.
CTCGCTTCATGTCTTTGCGAGCGCGACCACGACGCCGCGCGCGCTGCGCGAGGTGATCTTCGCGCGCCAACCCCGCATTCCTTCGGTCGCAACGGTGCGCGATACGGGTCGCGTCGCGGTCGCCGCCACCACGACCCGGGTGGCGGTCGCCTGGACCACCGCAAAGTCCCTCACCAACAGCGACCCCGCGGGCGGCTATGCTGTCTTCGCCTGCACCCCATGAAGACATCGCGACAATCGCGCGGACTGCTCGTCGCCATGGTGGCGGCGGTCCTCGCCGGCGGGGCCTGCTCGGGCAAGCGGAACGTCGGTCTCGAGATCCAGCTCGACAAGGCGCTCGTGGCAGACGTCGTCTGGTTCGAGGTCGGCGCTTTTCGTGATGCGAGCTGCACCGCGGTGAGCCCCATGCTCGCGGATGGGCTCCCGCAGACCGCCAGCGCGCGCGTGGCCTTCCGGAGGGATGCGCCCTCCACGCCGACGTTCGGTGATCTCGATCGCGGTAAATATGCCTTCGCCGCGGTGGCGCGCGCCGAGGACTGCGGCGTGCTCGCGACGGCGTGCTCCGAGGTCGACGTCGCCAGCGCGGACAGCGTCTCGCTCGGCATGCGCGCCACCGATTCGCGGAGCGGCGCATGCGGCAAGGGTGCGGTGTGCGAGGCCGCGCGCTGCGTGCCCGCGAGCGACAACCAGGATCCGAGCGTCGGCACGCAGTGCTCGCTGGAGCTCCTGGGGGCCGGCCCGCTCGCGCTCTCCCTCGGCGCCGGCTCGGCGCTCAGCGCACCGGCCATCTCGAGCACGCCGAGCGGGTTCGTCATCGCCTACAAGGAGATCGACTCGAGCGGCGCCACCGCGCGCATCACGGTGCTCCCCGTCGATCCTGCGGGCGGCGCGCTGAGCCCTGGAACGGCAGCGCTCAAGGGGCGCTGCGCGACCGACGAGACCGACGGGGTCGGCCTGGTGCTCAACGCTGCCGACGGCAAGGTCATTCTCGCGCGCTCGGCGTGCGGGGCGAGGCCGGCGCTCGAGGTCCTCAGCTTCACGACCACGCCCGAGGTGACCATCAACCAGACGTTCTTGCCGGCGGAGTCGTCGACGGTGCAGCGCTTCGCCCTCTCGAACGCGCACGTCAGCGCGGCGCGCCCGGGGTCGAACGTGGTGGTCTACACCGAGGACGGCGCCGCCAAGATCGCGTCCGTCCTGCCTGGCGCGGCCATCGACCTCAAGGTCGCAGGCACGTTCGGCGGTACGACGGGGATGACCGGCGCGTGGGTGGCGACGAGTGACAAGGTGCTCGCCCTTCTCGCCGCCGGGCCGCCGCAGTCGGCGCCCGTGGTCGACGCCGGGCTCGATGGATCCAGCGGAGGCGGAGGCGGAGGCGGAGGCGGAGGCGGAGGCGGCGAGGCGACGCCCACGCTCAGCCTTCTCATGGTCCCGCCCGACACCGCGGCGAGCGCCTTCGACGCCAACGCGAGCCTGCCGCGCGCCGCCCTCACCTTCCCCGGCCTCTGGGGCGCGGTCGCGGCGCTCGGCTCGCGCGTCATCGTCGTGAGCGACGGCGGTGGTCCGCGCTCGGTGTCGTATCGAACGTTCGATCTCGACCGCACCTCGAGCGCCGACTCGAACGGGTTCTCGGTCGAAGGCGGCGGCGTCGTCACCACCGCGGATGTCACCATGGTCGACAACAAGGCCTATTTCGCGGCGCTCAAGCCGGGCGGCGTCTCCCTTCACGTCTTCGCGAACGCCGCCACGACGCCGATCCCTCTGCGCGAGATCGCCTTCGCCAAGGAGCCGCGCATCCCCTCGGTCGCGGGCGTACGGGACAGCGGACGCGTCGCGGTCGCGGCCACCTCATCGCGGGTCGCGGTCGCGTGGACCACGGCGAAGACGCTCACCAACAACGACTCGACCGGCGGCTACGCGGTCTTCGCCTGCACGCCGTGATCCTCTGGAGGGCGCGCTGAACCCGGCCCTCCTCACGCTCGCCCGTCGCGCGCTGCAGGGCGAGGCGAAGATCGGCGGGACCTCGGTGGTGCTCGTCGCGGTGAGCGGTGGGCCGGACTCGATGGCGCTGCTCCACGTGCTGGCGCGGCTCGCGCCGAAGTTCGGGATCGTGGTCCATGCGCACGGCGTCGATCACGGGCTCCGCCCGGCGGCGCGCGCCGAGCTCGATGCGGCAGCGGCGTTCGCGCGCGGGCTGGGGATCCCGTTCGGCCGCACCGAGGTGACCGTCGCGCGGGGCGGGAACCTGCAGGCGCGGGCGCGCACGGCGCGCTACGACGCGCTCGCCGCCGCGGCGCGGGCGGCCTCGGCCTCGGCGATCGCGACCGCTCACCACGCCGACGATCGCGCGGAGACCGTGCTGCTCCGCCTGCTGCGAGGCGCCGGGCCCGGGGGACTCGCGGTCCTGCCCGCGCGCGCGCCCCTCGGGGAGACCGGGCTCGACCTCGTCCGTCCGCTGCTCCGGGCACGCCGGGAGGCGGTGCTCGGGCACCTCGAGCGGCACGGCGTGCCTTTCGCGACCGACCCGTCCAACCAGGATCCGCGCTATCTTCGGACGCGCGTACGGCTCGAGCTCATGCCGCTCCTGGTCGGGCTCTCGCCCGCGATCGTGGGCCATCTCGTGGCCTTGGCGGACCAGCTGGGCACGGCGAACCAGACGCCGGCGACGGCATTTCCGCTCCCACGGTCCACACAGGCGGCGCTCGCGGAGCTCATGCGCTCGCGTTCGACGACCGCCCGGGTCTGGCTTCCGGGAGGCCTCGTAGCGACCGCCGACCCAAGAGCACGCTTTCGCTCGGCGTAGCGCGTGGCTATCGTGTCTCTTGGCGATGCGCAAAGGCGCAGCCCTCTCCCACGCACGGAGGCATTAGCGCTAATCGCTCAGCCTCTCGAATCCGGCCCTCGATGAAGGGCATCTGACGTAGTAGCCTAGAAGGTTCGAGGCCAACGTGAAGCAATCCCACAAGACGCTGCTCCTCTGGGTCGTTCTGATCGTGATGTTCCTCACGATCTGGCAGTTTTTGACCCCGGCAGAGCGCAAGGTCCCTGTCGCCTTCAGTGATTTCGTGAGCGAGGTCCATGCGGGCCGCGTCGACGAGATCCGGATCAAGGACCGCGAGTACACGTACCGCATCAAGGGAGCCGACCCGACCAAGGGCGGCGGAACCAAGGAAGCGGTCGGCCCGCTTCCCGACGAGAAGCTCCTGGAGACGCTGCGGCCGGACGCGAAGGACGCGCCCGCGCCCAAGGTCTTCTTCGAGAAGGACGAGCAGTCGCCGTTCTGGTCGAGCACGATCATCACGCTGGTCCCGATGGCGTTCCTGATCCTGATGTTCTTCCTCTTCATGAGGCAGCTCCAGGCAGGCGGCGGCAAGGCCATGTCCTTCGGCAAGTCGAAGGCGCGCATGCTCTCGGACTCGCAGAACAAGGTGACCTTCGCGGACGTCGCGGGCATCGAGGAGGCGAAGGACGAGGTCGAGGAGATCATCGCCTTCCTCAAGGATCCGAAGAAGTTCCAGCGGCTCGGGGGGCGCATCCCCAAGGGCGTCCTCATGATGGGCCCGCCGGGCACGGGCAAGACGCTCCTCGCGCGCGCCATCGCGGGCGAGGCTGGCGTTCCCTTCTTCAGCATCTCCGGCTCGGACTTCGTCGAGATGTTCGTGGGCGTCGGCGCGAGCCGCGTTCGCGACCTCTTCGAGCAGGGCAAGAAGCACGCGCCCTGCATCATCTTCATCGACGAGATCGACGCGGTCGGTCGTCATCGCGGCGCCGGCCTCGGCGGCGGTCACGACGAGCGCGAGCAGACGCTGAATCAGCTCCTCGTCGAGATGGACGGCTTCGAGTCGAACGAGGGCGTCATCATCATCGCGGCCACCAACCGCCCCGACGTGCTCGACCCCGCCATCCTCCGCCCCGGTCGTTTCGACCGCCGGATCACGGTGAACCGCCCCGACGTGCGCGGCCGCGAGGCAATCCTCCGCGTCCACTCCAAGCGCGTTCCCCTCTCGCCGGACGTCGACCTCGCGGTCACCGCCCGCGGTACGCCGGGCTTCGCCGGCGCCGATCTCGAGAACCTCGTCAACGAGGCGGCGCTGCTGGCGGCCCGCCAGGACAAGGACGCCGTCAGCATGGCGGACTTCGAACTCGCCAAGGACAAGGTCCTGATGGGCACCGAGCGCCGCTCGATGGTCATGACCGAGGAGGAGAAGTGGAACACCGCCGTCCACGAGGCCGGCCACGCCGTGATCATGATCACGAACGAGGACCACGACCCGATCCACAAGGTCACCATCATCCCTCGCGGCCGCTCCCTCGGCGTCACCATGCCCATCCCCAAGGGCGACATCCTCGGCCGCACCAAGGAGCAGTTCGAGGCGCAGATCCAGTCGGCCCTGGGTGGCCGGATCGCCGAAGAGATCGTCTTCGGCAAGCTCACCACGGGCGCGTCGAACGACATACGCCAGCTCACCCAGATCGCCCGCGCGATGGTGTGTGAGTACGGCATGAGCGAGAAGCTCGGCCCCCTCGCCTACGGTGGCGAGGAGAGCTCGATCTTCCTCGGTCGCGACTACAACCAGCGCAGCCAGGACTACTCGGAGCAGACGGCGCGCGAGATCGACCAAGAGGTCCGCTCGCTCATCCAGACGCAGTACGACAAGGTCAAGACGCTGCTCACCGAGAACAAGCACCGCATCGAGGCGATCGCTCGCGCGCTACTCGAGCGCGAGACGCTCGACGCTGAAGAGCTGAAGGCGCTGTACGAGGGCCGCGAGATCGCGGCGCACGTCCACCGCGTGATCATCCCCACCTACGCCGAAAAGGAGAAGGCGAAGGCCGAGAAGCGCAAGGCCGCGAGCATCTTCGGCGGCCCCCCCAAGCCCGCAACTTCATAGTGGAACGCCTCCGGGCCTGAGGCTTCGGGCCTCGGGCTGGAGACGGACGGCCAGCGAGCGATCGCTGGCCGTTCTCGTTTTGTCGTGCGAATCTCGCTCTCGAGCCCGAGGCCCGAGGCCTCTTCTCCCCCCCATGAACGTGATCGGATTCGACGACGGGCCGTTCGCGCGCGACCACCGCGGGGACGTGCTGCTGGTGGGCGTCGTCTGCTCGGGGACGCGCGTCGACGGGATCGTCAGCGGCAAGATCCGGCGCGACGGCGCGAACGCGACGCGCGTGATGACCGAGCTCGTGCGCGCCAGCCAGTTCGGGCTGCACGCGCAGGCGATCATGATTCAAGGGATCGCGGTAGGTGGGTTCAACGTCGTCGACGTGCACGCGCTTTCGAAGGCGCTGAAGATCCCGGTGCTCGTGGTCACGCGAAGGCGCCCGGACATGGCGGCGGTGAAGCGAGCGCTGTTCGTCGACGGTCCCGCGGGACGACCGCGTGTCGCCGGCGCGGCGCAGAAGTGGCGACTCATCGAGGGCGCGGGAACCATGGAGCAGCTCGGACCGTCGCGCCGATCGCTACGGCGACCGTCAGGGCTGCGCGGCGCGCCGCCGAAGCTGTGGATCCAGCGCGCGGGCCTCTCGATCGACGAGGCGCGCGCCTTCGTCGCGGACACGACGCTCCACGGGAACATCCCCGAGCCGCTGCGGCTCGCGCATCTCATCGCGGGCGGCATCACGACCGGGAAGAGCCGCGGCCGCGCCTGAGACTCAAGGAGCCATGTTCGACGCACACGTCACGTCGGCGACCGTGACGGTGCGGGTCTTCGCGTCGACCCAACCTATCGACACGACGTTGCCGTGCGCGAAGGTCGAGAGCGCGCTCACGGCCACGGGGCGCCCCAGATCGAACGACTCCGCCAGCGCCGGCGCAAAACGCGCCGCACGCACCGTCGTGCCATCCGCCGCAACGCGCGTCCACGTGAGCAGAGCGCCGCCGTCGGGGAGCGACACGAACGCAGGAGCGGCAAGCGTGACCGGCTCGTCGATGAGCTGTGCGCTCTCCTCGAACGCGCTGGCGCCCGGTACCAGTCGCGTCACGCGAAGCCTCGTCTTGCCTGCTACCGTCTCGGCCCAGACCACGACGAGCGTGTCACCAAGATAGGCTGCGGCGGGTGGCCCGACCTCGTGGTCCGCGACGAGGATGGTCAATGGATCGCCGGCGGGCGCAAGATCGAGATCGACGAACACGGCCACGAGCTTGCGCGGGCCCTCGCGAAACACCGTCGCGACGCGGCTGCGCGACACCGCGACCACCGGAGCATTGGGCCACGAAGTTCCCGTCGCGAGGTACCGTTCGACGAGCCGTCGAGGAGTCGAAGCCGCCGGATCGAAACTGATCAGTCCGGTCGCGTGCGCCTCGGGTTGCGGCGGGTGAATCGATGACGTGCTGATGAAGCCATACGTCAGTGCGACTACGACGCTCTTGCCCAGGCTCGACGCGGCGAAGCCGTTCACGTCGACCCAGTGAACGCCCATCGCGAAGGATTGATTTCCGAAGAGCGAGACGAGTGTGGGGCCGCCTGAGCTCCTTTGCGACGTCACCGCAACGAACAGCTCCTCGTCTCCTGCCGTGGCACTGCGAACGACCGCTCCGCGCAGAGAAAGCAGCGCACCGTACTTTCCAGACGGCAACACCCCAGCGTCGCCTTGGCTGACGACCGCGACGCCGAGCGGTGGCACATCGGCGCGACGGTCCAGGTCGAATGTTTGCAACACCGTCCCTCCGGAGAGCAACGCGAGACCATCGGGCGCGAGATTCGTGTATGCGTGCGTCTTCACGACGGCGCAGCGGCTCGGCGGAAGCGCGGGAACGGCGGAGCGGGGCTGGGAACGCCAGCGCACAGTGCCAACGACACCGATGACGCCCGCTACCACGAGCGCGGCGGCGACGCGTCCCACCACACGTCGGCCGACGAGCGGCGCCCGAGAGCCAGCCAACGTCGCACTCGAACGCTCGATCGCATCGATCGCGAGCTCGAGCGAGGGTGCGCGATCCTCTTTGCGAGCGGCAAGCGCACGCGCGATCGCTGCGCCAACGGCCTCGGGAAGGTCGAGCCCGCGAAACGTCGTCGCGACATCCTCGGAGGTCGTCGGCAGCGCGCCCGTGAGGAGCTCGAAGGCCACCAGGCCCCAGGCATACTGATCGGTTCGCGCGTCGCTGCTCTCGCCCGCACGCTGCTCAGGCGCCATGTAGCGCGGCGTGCCGACCTGCTGTCCGGCGACAGTGCGTAGCGACGAAGGCCCGTTGGGATCCTGCGGATCGGCGGCTGCGCGCGGCTCCTCGGAGTCGTCTTCGCTGCGCTTCGCGATCCCGAAATCGAGGAGCTTGAGGCGCCCGCCCTTCTCGACGAACATGTTGTCGGGCTTCACATCTCGATGCACGAGGCCGCGCGCATGCGCCGCCGTGAGCGCACGCGCCGCTTGCAGGAGCCACTGCAGGCGCTTCTCGACGCTGGGGGTTCCCCGCGCGGAATGCCGAAGCGTCTCTCCCTCCAGCAGCTCCATCGCGATGAACGGCTGCCCATCAGCCTCGCCGACCTCGTAGATCGTGACGGTATTGGGATGGGTGAGCGCGGCGGCAGCGCGTGCTTCACGGACGATTCGTTTTCGCAGGCGAGCGCTGGCATCGGCATTCGAAGACGGTGGCGCGTGCAGCACCTTCACCGCGACGAAGCGGTCGAGCGTCGGGTCGAAGGCACGGTAGACGCTCGCCATTCCACCCTCCCCGAGCAGGGACTCGATGCGGAAACGCCCGACGGATCGGGGAGGTCCGCCGTCGGAGTCGCGCTCGCTGGGCGCGCCTCGCTGGGGGCCCTCGATCACCGTGGCGCCGTTCACAGCGTCCGTCACCGTCGGCGCAACGCCCGGCGGTCGGGGCGAGGAAGGTGTCCGCGCAACCGACGAAGGACCCGCCCTGGCATCTGGAGTCATCGGTGCAGTCCGGTCGGCAATCGTGGGCGCGGCGAGGTCGGGCAACGCACGCTTCGGGATCACCGGGACCGTGAGGGCCGCGGCGAAAGCTGCCGGCGCGCGCGGCACGAAGGGCAGGAGGGCCGTCGCCATCTCTGCGGCGGTGAGGTAGCGAGCCGACGGTGCGCGCTGAACTGCACGCAGGATGACCGCCTCGAGGGCGCGCGGAACTGAAGGCGGAAGCGGAGCGATCGGCCCGCCGCGCAGGATCGCCATCAGGACACCTTCGTTCGCCGCGGCGACGAACGGCCGGACCCCAGCCAACATCTCGTACAGGGTGACCCCAACCGCGAAGAGGTCGGTCTTCGCGTCGACCTCCTCGGCGCGGATCTGCTCGGGCGCCATGTAGGGCACCGAGCCGATCATCGCATCGACGCTGGTGAGCGGTGAGCCGGCCTGAGGCGTGAGCAGCTTCGCGATGCCGAAATCGAGGAGCTTCACGTAGACGCTGGTGAGTGGAGTGTCGACAACGAAGACGTTTGCAGGCTTCACATCACGATGAACGATCCCGACGCGATGGGCCGCCCCCAAGGCCGAGAGGAGCTGCAAGGCGATCAGACACGCATCGGCGGTACTGGTCGTCCCTCGCTCCGCAAGCAGGCCGCGAAGCGTTCGGCCCGTCAGTAGCTCCATCACCATGAACGGCGGCGGGCCCTCGGAGAAATCAGAGACCCCCACGATGTGCGGGTGCTGGAGCGCGCCCATCGCGAGCGCTTCACGACGAAGCCGACCGAGCGCGACCGGATCTGCGACGCCTTCCTCGACGAGTACTTTGAGCGCGACGCGCCGACCTAGCGCGGGCTGCTCGGCCTCGTAGACGACGCCCATCCCTCCGCGTCCGAGAACGCGGACAATGCGATAGTCGCCATAGACCTTGGGCGCCTCCACCATTCGTCACGATGAACGTACCTCGATGCTCGGCTGAGGAGCAGCGGCAAGCCGACGAAAGCTGATCGCCGTCGGCGC
>JAYTBL010001009.1:0-2582 GCA_043736975.1 Polyangiaceae bacterium | reverse complement strand
CGACGCGTTCGGCGAGTGCTTCCCCGAGGCGCCGCGCGGCGTCGAGGCGCGCGGCGTTCCGCTCGCCGCCCTGCCACTCGACGATGAGCATTCCACGCCGGTAGCTCAAGGTCACGCGATCGCGCTGCCGCAGCTCGAGGAGCGCGCGACGGACCCGCTCGCTAACGAGCCGCTCGGTGAAGCCAGTGGGTCGCTCTGCGGTGCGCACGCGCGGAGCCGCACCCTCCTCGCAGATCCACCGCAATGAGCCGAGCAGCGTGGCGCGGGGGCGCACGACGAGGCGCGTTCGCACCTTCGCCTCGCGTCCCACCGTGGTGAGCCGCAGCGTCGCGTCGCCGCTCGCCCAGGTGATGCGCGCTGCGCTGCGGTTCGGCCACTCGCCCTCCGGCGGGGCGAAGTCGAGCGCGCGCCCGCGCGCATAGGCGCCCCAGCTCCGCGCGAGCTCCTCGTGGTTGCGCGCGTTGACGAACCAGAACGCGACGAAGGCCGCGAGCACGAACGGCGTCATCAGGACGAAAAAGATCGCCGCAAGGAGGTCGTAGCCCACGCCGATCTCATAGGGTAAGCCGCTCGATCAGTCCACGGGCAGGAGCCTCGCCGCGTTGCCCCACAGGAACGCGTGGCGGATCTCGGGCTTGCCCTCGGTCGCGATGAGCACCTTCGAGACGCTGATGGCCGGGTGATAGAACGGCCAGTCGGAGCCGTGGACCACGCGCGTGGTGTCGGCCTCGTTGACGAGGCGCGTGACGTTGCGCAGCGACTGCGATGACGTCTCTAGCCACACGTTCGGGTACTTGAGCTGGAGCGCGAGCGCCTCGTCGAACTGGAGAGCGCCAGCGTGGCCGAGCACGAACGTGGTCGCCGGGTTGTCGCGGATGGGTCGCTCGTAGAAGCGAACCTGGTTCAGGTACTGGCCGAGCTTGGGCTCGATGCCCGCCGGTCCGCAGTGCCAGAACACGACCATCTGGCGCTCGCCGCACATCTTGTAGAGCGCGCGCGCCCGCTTGTTGTCGGCGCGCACCATCTGCACCGAGGGATGCATCTTGATGCCGCGCGCGCCCTTCGCGTACTGCGCGTCGAGCTTGGCGTCGGGGGCGGACGCGTACGGATGCACCGAGCCGAACGAGAAGAGTTTGTCCGAGGTCGCAGCGGCGGCGCTGAGCGCGACGTCGGCGTTGTGCGAGAGCACCGGAAAGTCGATGGGCAGCAGCACCGAGGCGCGGATCCCGATCTCGTCCATCTCGCGCGTCAGGTTGGGAATGGTGTGCGTCTCGCGCATGCCGCGTGGGCCGAGGCTGCCGAGCGTGAGGTCGCGGGTGAGCGCGGCCACGATCTCCGGTGACATGTTGCGGTTCACGTAGACGTCGAGATCGATCGCGCAGCACGCGGGCAGGTAGTGCTGCGTCTCGTCGTGCAGCTTGTGGAGATCCACGCTCATCGGCCTCACGTAGGCGAGCGCGAGGTGGGTGTGGAGATCGGCGATGGGTCCGATGCTCTTGTCGTTCATCACCAGACGGCCGGCATCGGAGAGCCCGAACCACGGAAGCCGCGTGAGATCGAGCAGCGACGTGAAGCGCGAGGGATGGACGCTCACGGCTTCTTTGCGCCGGCAACCGCCACCGCCTCGTCGACCGCGGTGTTGGCCATGGCCTCGATGCCGTCCATGAAGTCGAGGAGGGCCTCGCGGACCACCGCGCGATCGGGGATCTGCCCGAGCATGCCGTACATGGCTGCGGCGCCCTCGGCCTGCGCGCCCGAGTCGAGGACGTCCTTCGTGCAGGCGCGGAGGTCAGCGACGATCTGCTCGGCGAGCGCGTCGTGCGCGGGGCTCAGCGTGAGGTGGAGGCTGGGCGGCGTCTGCTGGCGGTCCATGCGCCAGCCCTTCGCCTGCATGCGATCGCCGAGTACGTAGAGATCGACTCCCTGCCCGGCAGGGCCGGGCGCGGCTGCGGCGTCGGCGCCGATCGCGAGGCAGCTCATCACCGGCTTGCCGAGGATCTCGAGGCCCGGGATCTCGGCGACCCCGCGCTTGATCTTGCTCGTCGCGTCCATCGCGCGCTTCGCGAGCTCAAGGTAGCCCTCTTCACCGAGATAGTTCATGACTGCCCACGCCGCGGCGATGGCGCCCCCGGGCCGCGTGCCGAGCACACTGGGCGAGCCGAAGAGGCCGCCCGGCCAGTCGGCGTGGACGAAGTGCTGGTAGCGGCGCAGTGCGCGGGTGCGGTAGAGCACGGTCGACGCGCCCTTCGCCGCGAACGCGTACTTGTGGAGGTCGGCGGAGATCGAGGTGACGCCGCGCACCCGGAAATCCCAGGGTGCGACCTCGTAGCCGAGCTTCTCGACCCAGGGCAGGAAGTAGCCGCCGATGCAGGCGTCGACGTGGCAGAGCACGCCGCGGCTGTCGGCGAGCGCGGCGAGCTCGGTGACGGGATCGATGACGCCGTGCGGATACTGCGGCGCCGACGCCACGACCAGGATGGTGCGGTCGCTGAAGAGCGCCTTCGCGGCGTCGGCGTCGGCGGTGAAGTCGGCGCGCGTCGGAACGAGGACCGCCTTGATCCCGACCATGTGCGCGGCCTTGT
>JAYTBL010001008.1:0-2586 GCA_043736975.1 Polyangiaceae bacterium | reverse complement strand
GCCCACGAGGAGCTCGCGGGGGACGCCCAGCGGATCCTCGACGTCCTCTCCCGGCCCGGCGCGCCGCGCCTGGGCGACAAGTCCTCGCCCGAGGAGATCCGGCGCGCCTTCGGGCTGAGCAAGAAGGCCTTCAAGCGCGCGGTGGGCCGCCTCCTCAAGGAGCGCGCGATCACCATCGACGACGCGGGGATCCTCGCGAAGCCTTGACTCCGCTGCCGACGTGCACCTTCCGCCGTCGTGTGCGATTCTATGCTGGTGGGAGTTGCGCTGGACCCCGAGGCACTGGCGTGGGCGGAGAAGATCGAGCCGCTGTGGCGGCGTGCTCATCGCATCGTGTCACGGGAGCCGACCCTCGACGTCAGCGACGTCTTTCATGCCCTCCGCAAAATCTGGAGCGCACGCCGACGGAACGTCTTCACCGGGCGCTGAAGTATGGAAAGCCTCGCGTTCAGTCCCGCTGAGCGCGCGCTCCTCGTCGCATTCGACGAGCTCGGCGTGCGCTACATGGTTGTCGATTTGAGCGCCGCCGTGCTCCAGGGCGCGGACACCGTTACCGCTGACGTCGACCTGTGGTTCGAGGACCGCGCCGACGCTCGAATCGGAGATGCGGTGCGGCGAGCCGGCGGAGTCTGGATCCCCGGCAGCTTCGGCATGATGCCGCCGACGATTGGCGGGGACCTCCTCGGAGACAGATTCGATGTCGTCTTGACGCTCAGCGGACTCGAGGACTTCGCGACCGAGCGCGCGGGGGCGCGCATCATGCGCGTGGACGACCTCGACTTGCCCGTGCTTCCTTTGCGCCGAGTCCTCCACTCCAAACGCGCGGCGGCGCGTCCGAAGGACCTCGCGGTGCTGCCTGCGCTCGAAGCGGCGCTCGCAGCCCAGCAGGACTCCGAGGAGGGCGACGCGGCCCCGTAGTCTCACAACTCGAGCTATACTTTGCCGCTCGTGCGTCTATCGACTACGGGCTCACGTCCGTCAAGCGGATGCGCGAGCTGCTCGAGCACCTCGCGCGCATCGCGAAGCCGGACGAGGGCGCCGCGAAGATCCTCGTCGCCATCTCCCGTATCGCCACCACGTCGTGCGAGTGGCTCGACGGCTGGCTGCACGTCGAGGTCGACGACATCGTGGGCGCGACCGAGATCGAGGTATGCAGCGATCTCGGCGGCGAGCTGCGCGAGCTGATCTTCCCGCGCCTGCTCCTCGCGGTCGAGCAGTCGGAGCTGGTCGAGGCCGTGAAGACTGCCCCACGCCTCGTGACGCCGCTGAAGTACCGCGTGCGCGGCGCGCGCCTGGCGATGACTTCGGCATCTTCTGGATGTTCGTCATCTACCTGGGGATGGCCGACGCGCTCGATCGCATGCGCGTGGAGTATCCGACGGCGTCCTCTTGCGCGTCACCATCGCTCGGTCCTAACGCGCGCCGAACGTGTGGAAACTGGTCGACGGAGTTGTCCCGCCTTGGTCAACCGGGTGACCACCGACCTCTTCCCGCCTCGCAGGAAACGGACCCACCCTCCCCGAGAGTCCGCTCTGCCCGACCCGCCCCGGTGCGCGGCCCCATACTGCCGCGCAGCGACAATGGCGAAGACCGAATTCACGTCCGTTGGCCAGTATCTCGCCGCCCAACCCGAGACCGCACGCCGTGTGCTCGAGCGCGTGCGGAGCATCATTCGCGAGGCTGTGCCGAGCGCCGAGGAGGTGACCGCGTACCAGATGCCCACCTACCGGCTCGAGGGACACGCGTTGCTCCACCTCGCCGGTTGGAAGCATTACTACTCGCTTACCCGGCCAGTGAAGGCGTCCTCGCAGCGTTCGAGGATGCGCTCGCGCCTTAGGAGGTCAACGACAAGGGGACGATGCGCTTTCCGGACACCGAGCCGGTGCCCATGAAGCTGATCGCGGGCATCGCCAAGCTTCGCGCAGAAGAGGTCGCGGAGAAGGAGAAGGAGAAGGCGAAGCGGACGCTCTCGCGGAAGCAGACGCCCAAGGCGACGCGGACGTCGAAGGCGAAGACGAAGGAGCCGCCGAAGCCGAAGCCGTCGATGTCTGAGACGCAATCGCGCCCGTGAGAGCTAGCGCCCCGGCGAAGCTCGCCCCCGGCGAGCGCTGGCGCCCCGGCGAGCGCTCGCGCCCCCGGCGAGCGCTGGCGCCCCGGCGAAAGCTAGGACTCGCCAGCCAGCTTCGCGGTGGCGGTCGCCGCTCCGACGATGGCGGCGGCGGCGGCGGCCTTGGCGGTGGCGGGCGTGATCCCAGCGACGGTCGCGGTGGGGATCGCGTAGAGCGTGATCTCGTAGGTGTTCACGCCTCCGGGAGAGCACGGGCCCTGATAGCCGATGATGCTCCCGTTGAAGTTTGCCTGCTTCGCGCCAGCGGGGGCGGCGGGGGTCGCCGCGTGCTCGACGTTCTCCGGCAACGCGAGCGAGCTCGCCGGAATGTCCCAGATCACCCAGTGGATGAAGCCGTTCTGGAAATCGAGATCGCGCATCACGATCGCGTAGCTCTGCGTCCCGGCCGGCGCATCGGACCACGCCAGCGGCGGCGAGACATTCATGCCCGGACCGTTGCTCGAGCATTCGTGCTTCGT
>JAYTBL010001007.1:0-2590 GCA_043736975.1 Polyangiaceae bacterium | reverse complement strand
ACTTAGCGGGTTCGGTTGGCCAAGCGCCGCTCGTGCTGGGTTGACCGAAGGCGTCTTATGCGAAATTGCGCTCGCACTGGAACCGCCGACCGGGGTGGTCCCGCGCTGCTCGACGACCTCACGCGCCGTATGGAGGCGCTTGACGCCCCGGAAGCGGGGGCTCTCGAACCAGCGGCGCATCTCGGAGACTCGTTGCTCGAAGGAGATCATCGGCGACCATCCTCGACGACCTGCGGGATGGAAGGTTGGGGCCTCGTGCGGCTCACCGGATCGGGGAGGCCTGGGCGCAAGCGATGCGCCAGCCGTGGTGCTCCCGCAGGTACGTCCTGGTGAACCGGAACGCCCCGGCGAACGGCTCCGCGCCGCGCTGGCCCGCGAGGTCGACGCGCAGGAGGACCACCGCGAGGTCCTCGCCGAGGAGCTCGATCGTCATCTCGCTCGGGTCGTAGCGCGTGATCTTCTGGGCGCCCGAACGATAGAGCGCGAGATCGTCCTCCTTGCGCAGGACGCTCCCCTCGGGACCGACGAAGATCACGCGCTCGCCGAGGAGACCATCGAGCGCGGCGACGTCGTTCGTGAGGATGGCCTGGCGCAGGCGCTCCTCGGCGTTCTTGATGGCGGCACGGGTCATGGCCGGACCATGCCACAGCCGGGTCGCGGCGACGCTTCCGGCGCGCGACTGGAGGGTCGTTGCTGAGCGCGGTGCGGGTCGCGCTCGGCGGGCCTTACGCTGCGGCCGGCTATGCAAAGGGCGTCGACACGGTCTACGCCGGGGCCGCGGCGATCAAGGGCCGCGATCCCTCGGGGGTGGAGATCGAGGCGGCGAGCGTCTCCGTCCAGGTCGGCGCGCAGAACGAAGCGCAGGCCACGGGGCTGCGCCTCGGCTTTTCGAACGCGAAGGGGTCGGTCTCGGTCGAGGCTGCCACCGCGAACGCGCACGCTGGGTTTGCCAACCCGGACGGCAGCGTCGGGCGCAACGGCGGCGCGCAGGCCGCCCTGATCTACGGCGAAGGGACGGTGAGTCGCCGGCTTTGGCGGGCGCATCGACGAGACGACGCGCTCGGGCGTGCTGGCGACCGTGGAGGGGGTCGCGATGGCGGCGTCGGTCGTGGCCTGGGCACGTCCGCTGAACCTTCCGGATGCTGGTCCGCATACGCGGGGCATTGTCCGCGCGCATGTGGCGCCGGGCACGGCGCGCCTGCGCGTGACGCGGCGCCAGCTCTTCGGCCTGCGCACCTGGGCTTCGAGGGTGGGGCTGCTGAAGGAACGCGGCCTCGCTGATCCGGCGATGGGCGCGGCGTTCGTGGTCACTGGCGACGAAGGGGCGGTCGCCACGGTCTCGGACGAGGCAATGCCGTGCGCTCCTCGCGATGCGCGCGATCCTGACCGATCTGGAGATCAGCGGCGGCGTCGTGGAGCTCGGATGGAGCGGTCGAACGGACCGCCGAGCTCGACGCACAGCGTGCTCGCCGCGCGCGCGTGCGGAAACGCGGGTCGCGGCGAGGCGTACAGGATCCCGCGGAGGATCTCCCCGACCTGATTCGGAGGCAGCGCCTCGAGATCGGCATAGGTCGCAGGCCGCCTGGACATGAACCGTACTGTACCCGCGGCCGCCCGCTTTGCCATGCGGTCCAGGAGCACGACGTGTGCCGCCGCGTCGTCCGAGTGAAGACGCCGACTTGCGGCACTGCGCGGGTGGCCGCGCCAGATCGAGGGGTGGCCGGGACAGCACCCTCAGGTGATGCCGTGCCCTCAGCGCCACGCCGCGATCTGCGCAAGCAGCGTCACGCGGTGCTTCACGGCGTCGCCAAACAGATCGAGGCCCGTGCCCGTCCGATAGCCGCTCAGGACGCCGAGTACCTGGGGCCCGTTGGCGCTGAGGAGCGCGCCGCCGGAGTCGCCGGGGCACGTCCCGCTCGAGACCCAGCCGAGGTCCCACGTGACGTTGTAGCGGAAGCTGGCCACGCGCTTGGTGCCGGCGCCCTCGCCGGTCGTGCGGTTCGTACAGCCGAAGCCCATGAGCGAGATCTTCGTCCCGTACGAAGGCCAGCCGCTCGCGATCGGGATCGGCGTCGCGACCGCGGCGGGCACGGACTGCTTGAGCCGCAGCAGCGCGACGTCATCCGGGCCGGCGCCGCCTCGCGACAGCACGAGCCCCTCGGCGGTGTCGTAGCGGTAGCTCTCGCGGGCGCTCTTGCGAATCTCGAACTGCCATGGAGCCACGTCGGTGCGATCTGCGCCGAAGCAGTGTCCGGCGGTCAGGATGACGTTCGAGGCGACCAGCGTGGCGGAGCATCCCGTCGCGCCGTCCAGCGTGGTGACGCCGACGGCCGGGTTGGCGAACGTCTGGGTGCCTCCGACGACGGCGTCCGAGCTCTCTGCGGGATCCTCCGCCGGATCCTCGCCCGGAGATCCGGTGCAGCCACCAAGTAGCAATGAGGTCGCGAGGGCGAGCACTGTGGCGCGAATCTTCATGACGTGAGCTGTCCTGCGTAGGCCTCGGGGGCGCACCGGGTCGTCGCACAGGACAGTTACGCACGCGGGATGCCAGGCCGCGGCGGGCCTGCGGGGCCACGAAATGCCGTTGTTT
>JAYTBL010001006.1:0-6533 GCA_043736975.1 Polyangiaceae bacterium | reverse complement strand
GCCTCATGGTGCGTGCGGCGACGCGCGGTCTCCTCAACAACGCGAAGGTCGAGGCAAACGGCACGCACATCAACTCGCACCTCAGCGTGAGCCAGGACCAGCTCGAGGCGATCCTGCAAGGCGTGGGCGCTTATCTCGGCGCCGCCGTGCAGCCGAGCGGAGGCGGAGGCGGCGGGCGCTGACTCGTGGTAGTCGAGGGCCATGCGAAACGTGGGTCTCGCGACGGCGCTCTTCGCCATCGCCACAGTGAGTACGATCGGTTGCACGAAGCGCGTCGAGGAGCCGCCCACCGCGGAGTTCAAGCCCGCCGAGGCTCCGCCGCTTCCGCCGGGGCCCGACAAGCTGGAGATCGTCGACGAGGTGGTCGGTTCCGGCCCCGAGTCGAAGAACGGCGACCAGGTGAAGGTGCACTACACGGGCACGCTGATGAACGGCAAGCAGTTCGACAGCTCGCGCGGCAAGGATCCGTTCCCGGTCACCATCGGCAAGGGCATGGTCATCAAGGGCTGGGACAACGGTCTCCCCGGCATGAAGGTCGGCGGCAAGCGCAAGCTGACCATCCCCTGGCAAGACGCCTACGGCGAGAAGGGCAGCCCGCCCTCCATCCCGCCCAAGGCGGCGCTGAAGTTCGACGTCGAGCTCCTCGAGATAGTGACCGACGAGGCGAAGGACGGCGGCAGCAAGGACGGCGGCAGCAAGGACGGGGGGCCCTCGGTGAAGCTCCCCGCGCAGTTCAAGGACGCGGGGCCGAAGAAGTAGTCAGACCGATCGCAGCTCAGTCGTGGAGACTCTCCAGCGTGACCAGCCGAGCGCCCGGCTCGGCGCCGAGGTGCTCGCGAAGCGAGGCGGCGAGGCTCTCGATGGTCTCGGGCGTTCCCGGTCCGAGCAGGATCGGGCCCGCCTCGCAGTCGAGCTCGATGTGATCGTCCTTCACGACGAAGCGACGGATGCGTGACCAGGCGCGCGCGGCTCCGGCGAACGTGACGCCGTAGTCGTCGATCGCGACGTCGAGCGGCATCGCCGCGGACACGCCGTACGCCGCGACCGCGAGCAGGCCGAGCATCAGGCTCGAGCCGATGACGAACACCGCGCTGGGGCGATGCCGCGCGAGCTGGTACCAGCCGCCGAGCACCACGACGCCGAACGCGAGCAGGTGCAGCGCCGCCGACGACGCGAGAAAGAGGCGCGGCCGCCCGACGCGGAAGAGCGCGCGGTGCTCGGGGAGGATGGCGCGGACCGCCTCCTCGACCACGCCGTGGCGCAGGGACTTCCGCACCACCGCGATGAAGACGCCTGCGAGCAGCACGTTGAAGAGTACGGCGAGGATCCCGCAGCCGTCGGTGGAGAGCAGCGCGTCGAACAGCCCGTGGCTGAGCGCGGCGAGCCCGAGAAAGAGCAGCACGCGCGGGCGCTTCTCGACGAGCCGGGCGCCGAGCGCGTAGCCCCAGATCGCGCCGAAGAACATGTGGGCGGGCACGCTCATGAAGCAGCGGGCGATCACGATCGGCGCGGCGAGCCGCGTCATCGTGAAGTAGCGGATGTTCTCGGCGGCGGCGAAGCCGAGCGAGGAGACGATGCCGTAGACGATGCCGTCGATCGGCTCGTCGAACTCGCGCCGGCGCACCGCGAACAGGGCGCCCAGCATCTTCGCGCCCTCCTCGCAGAAGCCGACCACCACCGTGAAGACGATGATCGCGAGCGGCAACGCGAAGAGCTGGCCACCGAAGGTGACGACGCGCGGGTCGAACCACGGCGTGAGATTGGCGAGCTGCAGCTCGGCGAGCCCCGCGGGGATGGTGGAGAGCCCGCCGAGCACGAAGGTGAGCGCGATGAGCCACATCGGCTCGGGATGGGCGCGGTCGAAGCGGCGGATGAAGAGCAGCCACGCGACCGAGAGGAGAATCGGCACCACGTAGCAGGCCGTCGCGAGCACGTTGTTCGGGGGCAAGCCCACCGCGCCGACGCGCTTCAGCGCGGGCAGCAGGGAGGTGGTGAGCAGCTGCTTCTCGTCCTGTGCGCGCGCGTAGGCCTCGATGCCGGTGCCGAAGGAGACGTGCAGCGCGTCGGGATCGAAGACCGGCGTACCGAGCGAGGTGCGCCCGCGCACCAGCACCTCGGGGTGGGCGGGCGAGACGCGTGCGTGCGCGGCCGCGATGGCGGAGTCGGCGGGCGAGCCCTTGGTGGCGCGCAGGCGGAGCGCGCCCTTGTTTCCCCAGCCGACGAGGATGCCCGGCCCGAGCTCGGCGACGGGCCGCGACCACACCACGCGCGTGCGGTAGCGCGGCTCCGAGGCGCCGCGCGCGGTAGGCCACACCGCCTCGGCGATCGCGCGATGCTCGCGATCGCTGTTCCAGTGCTCCACCGCGCGCGCGACCGCGGCGCGTCCGCCCTCCCAGAATCGCGCGATCGTGCCGTCGGGTAGCGTCTCGGACATCGCGACCAGGCCCTGCTCGTCGCGCGGCGAGCCGGGCTGCGCCGGGTCGGGCGCGAGGAGGAGCACGGTGCCGGGCCACGTGACGAGCTCGTCGACGGTCGGCGCGAGCGCCTCGTCGACCACGATCTTGAGCGTGCGACCGTCCTGCGTGACATCGGCGCCGATCGATCCTGCCGCCATCAAGCGCCGCAGGACGAGCGCGCGCACGTCCTGACCGAACGCCGCGGCGCTGGGCTCGGCCTCCACCTCGTAGGTCAGCTCGACGTCGTCCGTCCCAGCGACGCGCGGCGCGCACCCCGTCGTCGCGAGCGCGAGCAGCGCCACCAGCGCCACCACCGCGAGGACGACGATGCGCAGCGCCAGCCTCATGCGCGGCGCTTCTTGGGGGCCTTCCGCGCGGCCGTTTCGGGAGCGGGGGCGGGGGCGTCACCGCGCGGATAGCTGCCCACCACCTTGAGGAAGGCGGCGTTCTTCTTCGCCGCCTCGAGCGCCGCGCCGAGCGCGGAGTCGGAGCGATGACCCTCGACGTCCACCAGGAAGACGTACTGCCAGGGCGCCTTGCGGCTCGGCCGCGACTCGATGCGCGTGAGGTTGACCCCGGCGTTCTCGAAGTCGGTGAGCACCTTGCGCAGCGCTCCTTCGTGGTGCTGCACCCCGAACGCGAGCGTCGTGCGGTCGCGGCCGGAGGGGGGCGCGTCGGTCTGCGCGAGGACGACGAAGCGCGTGGCGTTCTCGCGGCGGTCCTGGATGTTCTTGCGCTTGATGGGGACGTCGTGGAGCTCGGCGGCGATGTCGGCGCCGATGGCGGCGGTCTGCTCGTCGGCATGGGCCTCGCGCGCGGCCGCGGCGGTCGAGGACGTCTGCACGACCTGCGCGCGCGGGAGGTGCTTCGCGATCCAGCTCCGGCACTGCGCGAGCGCCTGCGGATGCGAGTAGACGGTGGTGATGGCGGCGAGCGAGGGAGCGCGCGAGAGGAGGCAGTGCGAGACGGGGAGGACGTACTCCTGACGGATCAGCAGATCGCCCTCGAGCAGCGCGTCTGAGGTCGTGCTCACCGCGCCCTCGGTCGAGTTCTCGAAGGGCACGACGCCGTAGGTCGCGTCCTTGCTTGCCACCGCTTCGAAGACCGCCTCGATCGTGGCGCACTCGCGGTACCGCGCCTGGAGGCCGAACAGGTGGCGCGCAGCGGTCTGCGAGAACGTGCCCTCGGGCCCGAGATAGGCTACGCGCAGCGGCTCCTCGACGGAGAGGCACGCGCTCATCACCTCGCGGAAGACGGCGCGGATGGCCTCGGGCGGGAAGCGGTCACCGCCGCGCCTCACGAGGCGCTCGAGGACCTGCCGTTCGCGCTCGGGGTCGTGAAAGACCTGCATTTCCGCGGCTCGCTTCACCGCGGCGACCTCGCGTGCGACGTCCGCACGTTGCTCGAGGAGCTTCAGGATGGTGTCGTCGAGGGCGTCGATGCGAGCGCGGGCGGGCCCGAGCGCGGGCGCGGGCGCGGCTGCGGGCCGAGCCGGTGCGCCGGAACGCCGGCGGTCCGAAAGGGACTTCACGCCCGCATCGTCGCATGACTACGATGTGCGCGCATGCCCGAAGCCAACGTCCTCTATTCCGTGACCGCCGCGGTCGTGCTCGGCCTCGTCACCTGGGTGGCGGTGGTGCTCAAGACCGCGAAGGAGCCGTGGGCGCGTGACGTGCCCCAGGCCGCAAAGGTCGATGACGACGTGCCGATCGAGAAGGTCATCATCGCGGAGACGCCCGCGGAGACCGAGATGACGAGCGAGGGGGCGCCGGCCTCCGATACCAAGCCCGAGGCGATCGCGGACGCGAAGGCGGAGGACGCGAAGGCGGAGGACGCGAAGGCCTGAGGCCCGATCACTCCGGGATGGAGGAGCCGCTCGGCATCGCGAGGCGCTTGGCCTTCGCGAGGTCGGCGTCGCTGTCGACGAACACGACGGTCGCGACGTAGTCGATCTTCCGGAGGCCTTGGGGCTGCACGGCGCTCACCAGGAACGCGGTGGGCGAGTAGTTGGGTACGTTCTGCACGCCGGCGTTCAGCTGACCGGCAGCGCCGCTCGTCATGTCCGGGGTCGCGCCCTGGGCGCGCGCGCCGTAGTACTGCGAG
Source organism: Polyangiaceae bacterium (assembly GCA_043736975.1). Taxonomy (GTDB): domain Bacteria; phylum Myxococcota_A; class Polyangia; order Polyangiales; family Polyangiaceae; genus Labilithrix. The sequence continues at coordinate 1,974 of JAYTBL010001006.1, read as the reverse complement.
AGGCCGGACATGAGCGGCGCGACCTGCTCGGCCACCGCGCGGTGACCCGAGGAGAGGCGCCCGCCGTTGCCGCCGGGCGTGAAGATCTGCGAGACCAGGTCGGCGCGCTGCGCGGCGGGCGCGGACAGGATCGAGACCAGCGGTCCCTCGGCGAGGCCGGTCGACTGCGCGTCGGCGGCGGCGAGCTGCATCGGCGCGAACACCGGCTTCACGCACGCAGCGCCCTCGGGGCCGGCGGACTTGATCTCGGCCTCGGAGCAGCCCGAGAGGGCGAGCATGTGCCACGCGAACTCCGAGCAATACATCGGCAGGTCCATCGTTCCCTGGCCGAGGATGATCTTGCCGAGCTGCGTGACGGTCTGCGTGGTGGTCATGCGCTTGGAGGCGAAGATCGGGGTGAGGTAGTCCTTCTGGAACTTCACCTTGCCGAACGCGCGGTTCTTGGCGACGGTGCTGGCCCACTTCTGGAGCTGCGTGCGGCGCGCGGCGTCGAAGCCAGCGGGGCGGAGGATGTGGAGCGCGTCGGTACCCGCATCGACGGCGCCCGATGCGCTCGTTCCGCCCGCGAAGTGCAGCGTGTTGAACTGCCCGACGTACTCGCCGTCGAGCGGGCTGTCGACGTTGAACGCCTGTCCGTTCTGCGTGTAGACGAGGCTAGCGTGGGTGGCGCCCATCTGGATGTGCGGGTAGGCGAGCGTGCCCTGGAGCTCGGGGCGGAACGTGAGCGCGATGTCGCCGTCCTGGAGGACGCCCGCCTTCGCGAGCTGCTGGGCCATGTCGACGCGCGCGGCCTTCTTGGCGGCGGGGCTGGTGCCCTGCTGCTTGACGGCGATGATGCGCAGCCCCGCGTCCGCGACCTCCTTCGAGGTGTTCCAGACGGTCGGGTACGAGTAGGCGCGGCGGTTCACCTCGGTGGTGATCGCGGTCTTGGGCACCGAGAAGTAGAACGGGATATCGAGCAGCTTGTTCGCGTCGGCGCTCGAGGTGACCGCGTCCCCCGACGCCTCGGCGTCGGCTTCCTCCGTCGGCGCCGCGCAGCCCGCGGCCGCGGTGAGCGAGAGGAGAGCGAGGACGGAGAAGGCGTGGAGGGAGGAGAGGGAGCGGCTCATGTTGAGTACAGCTACCTACATGTATTGTTCCATCCGCCAACGCGGCGTGCGCGCAAGAGTTCCGTGTAGTTACAGGACCTCGGAGGGTAGAGGGCGATCCAGCCTGGTGAAACAATTCCACCATCCGTCACCGATCCGCGGGCTGGGCCCAAGGCTCTCATGGTCGATGAGGAGGCGCACCCGAGGCCGGTGGCAGATGCAAGGACTTCGGCGTCACGGGCGTGGCCGCCGCGACCGTGTACGTCGGGATCGTCGCGCTCGCGCTCGCGCTCGCGCTCGCGCTCGCTGGGCGCGTGATCAAGTTCGTCCCCGAGTCGGTGCTCGCCGGCTTCACCACCGGCGTCGGCCTCAAGCTCCTCGATCAGCAGGTGCCCGAGCTGCTCGGCTTTCCCGAGGTCGTCGACTGGGCGTCGAAGGGCGCGCCCAAGCGAAGCTAAATCACCGAGCGCGATTCTCGTTCCTCGAATCTTGCTCGGCGATTTAGTTCTTACTCAGGTGGGGACTTCGTCCCCCTCCCTCGCTTCGCTCGCGAGCCTCCCCGATTCGCCTTCGGCGACCCGTGCTTTCGCACGGATGAGACGGAGAGGTCGCGGCTCTTCGGCCTGCGGAGCAGGACGTTCGCCACAGGCGATGGGGGAGTCTCGTCGCGGAGCGACGAGGGGGCCTCCGGCCCCACCAGAGTGAAAGCTAAGTGGCCGGGCAGAAGTTCGGTCGGATTCTTTTTTCCATCCTGATCGATTCGATTTAATCACTGTGCATGATCGAGTACGACGAGCTGGCGGGCCGCCCGCACGGCGGTCGTCCGACGGTGCCCATCCTGTTGTCGGCGGAGGCTCGCGCTGCGATCGCTGCTGCGATGCGTCCT
>JAYTBL010001005.1:0-2591 GCA_043736975.1 Polyangiaceae bacterium | reverse complement strand
GAGGAAGACCTGCCCGTCGTCGGTGATGTCGTCATCGAGCACGCGCACCGCGCCCGGATGGTCGACGGCGTTGGCGACGTAGCCCTCCTTGAGGAAGCGCGTGCGCAGGTCCTCGATGATCGACAGCTCGGGGTGGAGGATCTTCACCGCGACCCGGTTTCCGTTGCGGTGCGCGCCGCGATAGACCACCGCCATGCCGCCGACCCCGAGGACCGCGTCGAGACGGTAGCGCCCCTTCGGCGTCGAGCCGATCCGACGTTTCGCGCGCTGCGTGTCCACGCGCGCGGCGTACCCGATTCGGTGCCCCGCGTCACCGCAGCGCGGCGTCGATCGCGGTGGTCGCGAAGAAGCCGAGGCTCACGTACGCGTTGCAGTCGAAGAACGCCTTGCCGATGCGTGCAAAGTCCACGGTTTGCCCCGAGGACTTATGGCGGGGGCGGACCAGGCGGTGCTCGACGACCAGGACCACCGCGACCACCGCCACGCCGGCGAAGAACACGACGCTGCGGTGGAGCGCGAGGCCCGGGCCCACCAGCGCGCTCACCGTGACGACGTGCGCGGCGGCGGCCACGAGCATCGCGCGCTTCGTGCCGAAGCGCGAACGCGTCCGATGGGGCGCAGCGACGGCGTCGGTCAATGCCACCAGCGCTGCAGATGATCGCGGGCCGGACGGGACGACGGGCGCTCGATCTGCGCGGCCCCGCGCTGGGAGGCCGCTGAGCTCTCGAGCGACGTCGCGGCAGTGAGGGGCGCGGGGCAGCCTGCGTCCGCCGCGGCGTCGCCGCGGTCGCGACTCGCATCGTTCTCCACCACCGCTCCGTCCGCGGCGGAGGGGCACGCCCTGGTTGCCGTCCTCACGACGCGCTGTGGGAACAAATGAACACCGTTTGATGTCGTTTCCGGCGCGCCCGACGATCGAGCAGCTTTCGGATTTAAATTGTTGCGCATCGCCAGATCGTGGGCTACAAGTTGAATGCCGCTTCCGTCGGAAGCGTCTACAGACGACAACCGCTGCACCAGGAGACCGCCCTGCCGACAAGGCTGGCGGCTGACAGTTCCGTGATCCTCTCCCTTCAGAAACTCATGTCGGATACGCAGGCGCAATCGCGCTTGGCCGTGCTCCGCCAGGGTCTGGGCGGAGAAGGCGAGAGCTGGCATCGGGCGAGCTATCGCCTGGCCTCTCCCCCAGTGCCCGCGCTCTTTCCGCGACCGATCTTCGGCGGTCTCGCCGGCTTCGTTTCGAAGTCGACCTGCCGCATGCCCGCAAACCCCCTGTTCGCAGCGCGCAGCGCCTTCGGCGATGCGAGCGTCAATGCAAAGCAGGAGGGTACCCCCTAGCGGTCCTCGTTCGTCTCCCTCACCAGGAGCACGAAGCGATGGCCGCCCGGGGTAACCCGAGGCGGCTTTTCTCGTTTCTGCGTCTGCGTCTGCGTCTGGCTCTCCGGCTCCCTTCGCGGGCCGGGCGGCCGCCGGCCTCGCGCCGGTCGTCGGGGCGCGGTCTCGCCCTCGAGCTCAGGCCCGGGTGCGACGCCGGGAGATCCACCGGAGGTGACGACGCGCCCATCCTGGTCGCGCCGAACAGTACGGCTTTGTTCAGAGGGTTCAATCATGTTTCTCAAGCTCGGTATCTGAGGTCCACGCCCTCCACTCAAACGCACATCTTTGATCGGTCCGGGACGCTAGCTCAATCGGCGCGAGCACCGGGCTTTTACCCCGAGGGATGAGGGTTCGAATCCCTCGCGTCCCACCCTCGCGTGCAGGCCGTGATCCTGTGCGCGTGGCCTTGGGTCCGTAGCGCAATCGGCAAGCGCACTCGACTCTTAATCGAGGTGGTGAGGGTTCGAGTCCCTCCGGACCTACAGCTGCGTCCTGCGACCTCGGTCGCTCGCCGCAGCCACTCTCCGGGATCGTCTAGCCGGCAGGACGCTGGTCTCTGAATCCAGAAACACAGGTTCGAATCCTGTCCCCGGAACCAAGGGCGTCGCACGACCTGCGTGCGGTACCCCCCGCTCTCTGAAAATTTGGCGCACGAAGGCTCGACCGCGGACGCGGAGCACGTTGCTCCACGCTCCGCGGCGGGCCGACTTTTTCCAGCGAAGCCGAATGGTCAGGCAGCCGCCTGTTAAGCGGTTTGTTCGGAGGTTCGATTCCTCCCGCTGGAGCTCTCGCTCACTCGGACAAGCCCTACACGCACCTGGATTTCGAAACCCAGGTTCCTTGAAACGGAATCAAATGGCTTCTCCACTCGAGCGAAAACTCTTCGGAGCTCGCGGCGTTCGCGCCGCGTTGCTCCCCGCACGCGTGATCCGCGTGCGTTCCTGCCCATGCTTCTCGATGGTCGAGCACCCGCCTCGTACGCGGTGTGATCCGGTTCGACTCCGGGCGTGGGCTCCGTTTCGTCCAACTCGAGCAAACCCTACACGCAAATGATGCTGGTTCGACTCCAGCCGGCCCGAGTTACCGGGTCGTAGCCTAACGGTAAGGCACCTCGCTCATAACGGGACCCCCCAACGGTTTGCCCACTCTGGACGAAACACAATGTTCGAGACTTCGCCCCTGGCGCTTTCACCAGGGCGACTTACTCCGCGGAG
>JAYTBL010001004.1:0-6540 GCA_043736975.1 Polyangiaceae bacterium | reverse complement strand
CTTGCGCTGCGGGTTGCCGATCGCGAGCGGCAAGAGCTCCTGCTCCAGGGATTCGAGCGTGCCCCGACCCAGGTTGATCTGCATCGAGAGGCGAGCCGCACGCGCGATGAGCTCCTCGTCGGGCGCGCCGCGCACGACCCGGCGGAACAGGCGATCGGCCTCGTCGCCCTGGCCCTTCGAGAGCAGCAGGTCGGCGAGCTCGAGGTAGGTGATGTAGAGGCGATCGTTCTTGGCGATCGCGGCGCGGAACTCGACGATCGCGTGCTCGACGTCCTGACGCTGCTTGTACATCTCGCCGAGGCGGCGATGGCCTTCGGCGTCGTCCGGGTTCAGCTCGACGGCGCGCGCGGCGTACTTGATGGCGTCGTCGTCACGGTACAGCTGCAGCGCGTACTGCGCCATTCGCTGGTAGAGCTCGCGCGCGCGCTTGGGCTCGACGGAGACCAGCTTCTCGAGCACCGCGATCGCGTCGCTCGTCTTATTCTCCTGAACGAGGACGCGCTCGAGCGCCAAGTAGCTGTCGGCGTCGCCGGGGGCGACGGTGATCACGCGGCGGAGCGTGACCTCGGCGTCGGGCAGCTTGCGCGCGTGGAGCTGCACCTCGGCGAGCATGCGCCCGGCCTCCACGTCGGGCGGGGTGGCTGCGAACTTCTGGTTGAGGATCGGGATCTGCGCGTCGAGGATGCGCTCGAAGCCCCATAGCGTCACGATGCGCGTGCGCGCCTCGCGGGCGAGGATCTTGTCGCCGCTGGCGCGTGCCTTCTCGGTGAGCTCCTGCCAGATGACGCGCGACTCGCGGTAGCTCTTCGAACGCTCGAGCGCGCCGGCGAGCTGCTTCTTGAACACGAGGCTCTGCGGATCGAGCTGCACGGCCTCCTTGAACGCGGCGAGCGCGTCGGCGGTCATGTCGTGCTCGAGGTACACGTCACCCAGGGCGGAGAGCGCGCGCGCCCGTGGGGTGATGCTCGTCAGGATGCGCCGCCAGGTGGCGACGGCGAGCGGCTGGTTGCCGTCCTGGAAATAGCGGTCGCCGAGGTCGACGAGGTGCCCCGGATCGTTCACCGAGGTCGACGCGAGGCGGGTCAGCACCTTGAGCGAGCGCTCGTTCTCCCCGATGCGTCCGTAGAAGTCGGCGAGGCGCGAGAGCACCTCCTCGTCGGTCTGGCCGCGTGCCTCGAGCTCCGTGAGGAGCTTCATCGCGCGCACGCGATCGCCGCGCTGCATCAGCGCCTCGCACTGATCAAAGACGAACTGCGGGTTGTTCGGCGCGGCACGAATCAGCGCCTCGTACTCGGCGATCGCCTTGTCGAGCTCGCCCTGCGACTGCAGGACGCGGATCATCTTGAGCCGGAGATCGATGTGCTTCGGGTTGACCGCGAGCGCCTTCTTGTAAGTGTCGAGCGCCTTGCCGGAGTCGCCCGTCTCCTCGTAGAGGGCGCCGAGGAGCGCGAGGCGCTGGAAGTCGGACGGGTGCTCGTCCTCGATCTGCTTGATCAAGGAGGGGAGCTGCTGATCGGCACGGTAGATCTCGGTGATGGTCTCGTAGATCTCGGCGCGGACCGCGGCTTCTTGGCCGGCGGCGCCGAGCGCCTTCTTCAACGTCGCGAGGGCCTCGGTGTTCTTGTGGGCCTTCGCCTGGGCCTTGCCGAGATCCTTGAGCGCGGGGGAGAGCGCGCGGTTGTCACCGGAGGCCGCGTTCACGAGCTCCTTGAACTCGGCCTCGGCCTTCTCGTACTCGGCGCGCTGGAAGAGCTCGCGCGCGAGCTCTCCTTTGACCGGGAGGCTGGTGGGCTGGCCCCTCACGAGCTGCTGGTGGAAGGCCTTCGCGCCGGCGAAGTCCTTGCCGTCGAGCGCGAGCGTCATGAGGGTGCGGAGCGTCTGCTCCTTCTCTGCGGGGACCGTCTGGAGTGCGAGCGCGTCCTCGTAGCGCTTCCGCGCTGCGGCATCGCCGCGATCCTGGAGGAGGCGGGCGAGCGCGAGGATCGCGACGGGGTCGTTCCCCTTCATCCCGATCGCCCTCTCGTAGGCGCGGATCGCGTCGTCGGTCCGTCCGTCGATCTTCGCGACCCCCGCGAGGATCACCGTCGCCGCGTACTGCTCGGCGCCCGCCGTCGCGGCGCGCGCCTCGAAATCCTTCACCAGCGCCGCGAGGTTACCGTCACGGTCACGATAGAGCTGCGCGAGGCGCTGCAGCGGGAAGGGCGAGCCTGGCTGGCCGAGGACGACCTTCGTGTAGCGCTCGATGAGCACCGTCTGGGACTGTCCCGCGTCCGGATTCCCAGGGCTTCCAGGCGGTGCCGGGCGGGGACGTGCGCCTCCGCCGGGCTGTGCCGGGCGTCCTCCGCCTCCCGGCTGCGCTGGCTTGCCGCCTCCGGGCTTCTTCCGCCCGCGCGGATCGAAGTCCTGTGCGGATGCGTGCGGCGCCACGACGAGCGCGGCCAGCCCCAGCGAGGTCAGTGCCAAGAGCCTTCGAAAGCGCACGATTACAAGCTTAGACCCGAACGTTGGCATCCGCATCAGATGGGCGATCAGAACTGCAACGTGTAGCCGGCCCCCAGGCTTACGCCCACGTTGATGGTCTCCTCGAGGTCGTCGCTCTGACCGATGAGGTTGAGCAGCATGACCTGGGCCCGAAGATCGATCGGCAGGTTCTCGCTGAACAGGTAGCCGAAGCCCATGTTCCCCCCGAAGCGGCGCCGGAGCTCGCTTCGCTTCTCGGCGGCCAAGGTGGTGGGGGCGGGATCGACCTTCGGGAGCAGCGAGTTCATCCCGGCCTCGAGCGTCACGTACGGACCAACGAACGGCTTCCACATGAAGAGGCGCGCGCCGCCCCAGAGCGGAAGGATGTCGACCTTCGTGAGGATGCCGTCGGTCGTCTTCTTCGTGCCGAACAGGTAGCCGCCGCGGACCGCGATCTCGAGCAGCGGGATCACGCGGTAGCCGAAGCGGAGCACCAGCCCGGCGATCGGTCCGGTGAGATCGCCGAAGTCACGGACGGGCGCGACGAGCAGCGCGTCGACCCCCACGCCGATGCGCTTGCCGCTCTCGTTGGTCGTCGGATCGGTCGGCGCGCCAGGCGCCGGCTCGATGCCGGGCGTCTTCTCCGGGCCGATGGGGGTGGGGGCATCGGTCGGCAGCTGCGGTCCGTCGGAGGGCGGCGCGCCTGGCTCCGCGGGCGGCGTGGGCTCGGGCGGCGGCGGCTCGGGGTCCTCGTTGCGCACGCGCGCTGCGCATTTCTCGGGCATTGCGCCGTCCGCGCGCGCCGGGCCCGCAAAAAGCGCAAAAAGAAAGGTCGCCGGGGCGACGATCGCAAGTGCACGGAGGTGGCGCATTTCGGTATCCGTCCGCTCGGCAAGCTGACATAAAGTCCTGCGAGCCGAGGCACGTTGTTGCATCAACAGGCTTGACGGTACGAGACCAAACGTTCTATCCCCGTTTGGCGTACGCGGCCGCTGTATGGTCGAAAATTCGTGCCCGTAAAACCGATTGAGTAGGATCCACGGGCTACTACTTGCAGGAGACCGATCACATGAACAAGGTTATGGGCTTCGTACTCGCCGCCGCGCTCGCCGCACCGGCTCTCTCTGGTTGCTCGTACGGCATGATCGCCACGACGCAGGACGGCTCCAAGGTCGTCATCACCCGCCAGGATGGCTTCCTCTTCGGAATCCTCCGCAAGGTGTTCGTTTGCAAGGTCGCCGACGGCGGCACGCAGAGCTGCGCGGAAGGCGACTCTCCCTGAACGCGCCCTCTCAGGTTCGAAGGGCTTCGCCCCTCTGACCGCCACTCTGGTTCGGGGGCTTCGCCCCTCTGACCCGAGAGCCCTCGCCGTCGGCATCCCGACGGCCCCCGTTTCAAACAAAAGTTTCCGAACGATAAGGCTAAAATTCAATGAAGAAGCTCACCTGTTTCCTCTTCGCCGCGTCCGTCATCGCCTCTTCGGCCTCGGGCTGCGCGTACGGCTCGATCGCCACGGCCGGTAACGACAAGGTCGTCATCACCCGCCAGGACGGCTTCCTCTTCGGCATCCTCCGCAAGGTCTTCGTGTGCAAGGTCACCGACGGCGGCGCGACGGCGTGCGCCGAAGGCACGTCTCCCTGACCAGGACTCAGAGGAGCTCCGCCCCTCTGAGCCTACATGCCAGCTGGATCGTCTAGCTGGTGAAGCGTAAAGAGCAGAGGCTGCACTCGCGGCCTCTGCTTTTTTTTGCCTTTTTTTTGCGCTTTGTGAGGTTCACCATGGGCCACCGCTTCTTGCTCGTTTTCTCCCCCCTCCCCCTTTTCTCGCTTTGCTTCGTCATGGCGTGCTCCAAGACGGAGACGCAGCCGCAGAAGAAGAACGTCGAGTATGGCGATGCCATCGGCATCGAGTTCGGCGACGCGACCAGCGGGCGCTATCTCGCCGCCGTCGCCGCCGAGAAGGGCCACTCGCCGGAGAAGGGCGTCCCCGCGCTCGCCGCCGCGCTGCAGGAGGCCGCGAAGGGCTGCCCCTCGCTCGCGAGGGAGGCGACGAACGAGAAGGCTCCGCCGACGCTCCGCCTGCTGGTGAAGGCCGGAAAGCTCGAGGCGATGCCTGCCGACCCCAATGATCTTCCCTCCGCGACGTGCATCGGCAAGGCGATGAACGGGAAGGCCACGACCCTCGAGGCGCCGACGCCGTACGCGCTCACCATCCAGCTCCTCGCGAAGAAGGCGAGCGAATGAGCCGCCGCCTCAGCCCGTGGCTGCTCGCCATGGCGCTCACCTCCGCCAGCTCGATCGCGCTCGCGCAGGAGCCCACGCCCGCTCCGCCTGCAGCTCCCGCTCCCGCCGCGCCTGCAGCCAACGAAGTGAAGCTCGATCTCGTCATTGGCGAGGTGAAGATGCTCGCGCTCGACGACACGAAGTCGTGGAACGTGACGCCCGAGGTGGGCCTCGCCGCCCGCGCCGTGGACGACGGGCACACGCTGCGTCTCGTCGCGCAGAAGGACGGCGCGTACACGATCCGCATCGAGCGTAACGACGGCACCACCGCGGTCTACGCGGTGCGCGTCGGCAAGGAACCGGTGGTGGTCGCGCCGCCGGCGCCCATCAGCCCCGTCGATCCGAACGCACCGAAGATCTCCTCCGCCTCCGCGGACGAGAAGTACACGCGCAACACCATCGATCTGAACCTCGAGGGCGGCGTGGGCCGCTTTTTCGGCGATCCCAAGGCCACCTATGGCTTCGGCCGCGCGCGCGCGGGCGTGATGTTCGCGCGCTGGCCGGTGTTCACGATGATCGGCGCGACCTACGAGTACAACGGCCTCTCCCCCGCGACGTTCGGCGTGCAGGGCGAGCTCCTCCAGCTCTCGGCCGGGATCTGGGGCCAGCTCGGCGCGACGGTCGACGTGCACGGCAAGCCCGGCGGCATGGCCGCGCTCGGCTTCAGCGTCATCGGTGTCGAGGCGCAGTATCGCGGCTACGAGGACAAGGAGTACGGCTTCGCCGTCCTCGGAAAGCTCCGCGTCCCCGTTGGCGTGCTCCTGTACGCCCTCGACATCAACAAAAAGAAGTGACCGCCGCGGCCGATCAGAGCACGGCGCTGACCAGCTCGACGGCGCTGAAGAACGCGACGCTCGCGACGACCGCGTTGAAGATGGCGTGCGGCGGGCCACCCTCGAGGTCGCCCTTCCAGTGACGCGTGGCGCGCCAGGCGTTGACGGTGCCGATCGCGAGCGCGATGACCGCGAAGAACGCGTGCAGCGGGGTCTCGAGCGTCTGGCCGGGCCCGAGAAGGAAGCGCGCTACCGGCCAGCCCTCCGGACGATGGTTCAGCTGCATCAGTAGACCCAGTCCGAGGATCACGATGAGCCCCACCACCGCGCCGCCGATGAGCCCCGAGGTGTCCCTGGCCAGCCGCTCGCGCGTCCGCGCGCTCTGCTCCGGCGGCAGCGGCTGAGAGCGCGCAACCGTCGGTCGCGGTCTCGGTCGCGGTCGCGAAGAGACGATGGCGTGCATCTGCCCCAAGTCGTCGTCGCTCCGGGGCAGCAGCGAGCGCGGCGTCGGCACCGGCACCGGCGCGCTGGGGAGGTGGGGGACCGGCAGCGGGGCGGGCTGGACGAGCTCCGAGGTGAACGTCGGCGCGTGCGCGGTCGCCGGCGTGAAGAGCGGGGGGATGAACCCCCTCACCGCGGGCGGTCGGACCGAGCGCCGGCTCGTCGGCTCGAGGTCGGTGCCGGCTGCGATGTGGCGCAGATCGCGCGCGAGCTCGGCGGCCGAGGGGTAGCGCTCGTCGGGATCGCGCCGGAGGCAGCGCGCGACCAGCTGCGAGATCTCGGGCGGCACCTGCGCGCCGACCGCGAGGAGCGTCGGCGCGTCCTCGGTCGCGATGGCGTAGAAGAGCGCCGGCGCGCTCGTGGCCTCGAAGGGCATTCGCCCGGCGATCAGCTCGAACAGCATCACGCCGAGCGCCCAGACATCGCTGCGCGGGTCGGCGGCGCGCGCGCCCTCGACCTGCTCGGGCGGCATGTACGCCGGCGTGCCCATCATCACGCCCACCTCGGTCACGAGCTGATCGGGC
>JAYTBL010001003.1:0-2594 GCA_043736975.1 Polyangiaceae bacterium | reverse complement strand
GAGCTTCGAGCGCAGCACCACCGCGGCGTCCTCGGCCTCCACCGCGCGGTCGACCTGGCTCGTGACCCGGAAGCACGCGGCCGAGAGCTCGAAGAGCCGTCAGCGCGGCCGCGGTGTTGTCGAGCTCGTCGGGATCGGTCGCGCGCGCGTGGTACTCGGTCTCGCCGCCCACGTACTCCACGTAGACGAAGCCCTTCGTGCGCAGCGCGGCGTACGTCCGCGGGTTGCCGCTGTTCGGCTCGGCAAGGTCGGGGTCGGCGGGGTCGAAGTTCGAGCCGTGGTATGCCGCCCGGGGCGACGGCTCCGTCGCTCCCGCAGTGGGCGGAGAACGCGAGGAAGACGAGAGCCCCGAGGCGCGCAACGCTCGTCGAAGGAAGCCGAAAGATCTCGCTCATGGGACACCCACGCGCAACGGACGGGCTGCTCGGGAGCGGTCTTCCTTCAGCGTGAGTAGCGGCCGGCGCGGGCCGTTTACCTGGTGCGAACGAGGTTCAGTGCACGTCGTTGCGTTCACTCGTGATCGCGAGTCTCGGGAGTCGTCCGCGTGACGTCGCGGTCGCCCACGCGCCGACGGATGCTATCCTCGACCAACCATGGCACAGCCGGCCCGCAACCGCCGACAGGAGCTCTACGAGGCGTACCAGAAGGTTCCGGCCCATCAATTTGCCGAGATCGTGAACGGGACGCTCTATGTCATGCCGCGTCCTGCACCGCGCCACGCCAACGCGAGCTCGATGCTCGGCGGAGAGCTGAGCGGCCCTTTCCAGCGCGGGCGCGGCGGGCCAGGGGGCTGGTGGATCCTCGACGAGCCCGAGCTCCACCTCATCGAGCTCGAGCCGACGGTGCCCGATCTCGCGGGATGGCGGGTCGAGCGAATGGCGGCGCTGCCCGAAACGGCGTTCTTCACGCTTGCGCCCGACTGGGTGTGCGAGGTGCTCTCGAAGTCGACCGAGGCCGTCGATCGGAACGAGAAGCTGCCCCTGTACGCCGCGCGTGGCGTCGCCCACGCTTGGCTCGTCGATCCCATCGCCAAGACGCTCGAGGTTCACACGCTGGGGGACGAGGGGCGCTGGCGCGAGGTGCGCTCCTATCACGGCGACGTACGCGTGCGCGCTGCGCCCTTCGAAGCGATCGAGCTCGATCTCGCGGCGCTGTGGGGACCCCCGATCGTGCGTTGATGGTGGTGGCCGGAACCACCGCCTGGAAATTCTTCGGTTCTGCTCGTGCGTTCGCCGTGCTGCGCGTGATCGACCGCGGATTCTCGGGCGCGGATTCTCGAGCGATCGACGGTCGCGCTCGGAGCGCGCGAACCAGAACGTGACGAGACGGCGAGAGATCTGCACGCTCGCGCCGTCGTCGGAGAGCGCCAGCCACCGCACGCGGACACCAGGCAACGTCGTGCATGTGAGCAAGCCGAACCACGGATAGAGCACACCGGCCGCGACCGGCACCGAGGGACCACGGCGGCGAGGCGACCGAGGCACTCGAGCGGGGTCATCACCCGCTGCTTTACGCGGCTGCGCCCGGCCTTCTTCACGCGATAGACGACGAGAACGCCGGACGCGGCGACCGAGCCACTTCACGACGCGCGCGTAGATGTACTTCAGCGCACGTAGACGCCGTCGAGACACAGCACGTGGAAGTGACGCGCTTCGTGACACCCGACGGGGTGGACGTGAAGGTTCAGGCTGGCGCCCGCTCGATGGACGCCCGTGACGGCCCCCGTCTTCACACGCGTCGGTCCGCACCCAGCGCCCTTGGCCCAGCGCTGGTACCGGCGACGCAGCGCCTCCCAGAAGATGCGAGACAACGCGCGCAGTACCTCGGGTCGCGTGGCTGCGAGACCCGACAGCTCGAAGGGGAACGCCAGCACGTACTGCCGCACGGGCACCGAGGGAATCACGCAGTCCTCCAAGTGCGCTGCACTCCCTGCCATCCGCCGGAGGACAATGCGCGCCGGTGCCTGCGTGCAGCGAAGGACGGGCCTCAGCGCGGGCGAGTGGGCGCGCGCACTTGGCATCGACGGTCGCTCGCTCAACGCGTGGAGGACGGCCCGGCAGTCGACGCGAGGTGCCGGTGGCCGTCCGTCGTGCGGCGCTAGACCTTCCGGCAAGCTGCGTGAGCGAGAACTCCGCGACGCCGCTGAAAAGGTAGCGGGAAGGGCTCCCGCGAGCGCCGGACAGACGCGGCAGAGCCCATGCTAGTCTCGCGCTGATGAGTACGGCGCGTCGGCTGCACTACAGCTACGAGGATTATCTCGCGTCGCTCGCGGTGAGCCCGCTAAAGCTCGAACTTTTCGATGGTGCGATCTTCGCGATGGCAAGCGGAACGTTGGCCCATGGACAGCTGGGCGCCGCCATGATCATGGCGCTCGGGCGCGTGTTGTCGAAGGGATGCCGCATCGCCTCCTCGGACGTGAAAGTTCGCATCGAATCATCGGACCTCAGCACCTTCCCCGATGCTTCCGTCATCTGCGGTGATGCCAAGACGGCCGCTGTCGACGACAACGCGGTCGTCAATCCTTCCATCTTGGTGGAGGTGACCAGCCGCTCGACCGAAGACTATGACCGCGGGGACAAGCTGAGCCACTACAA
>JAYTBL010001002.1:0-2595 GCA_043736975.1 Polyangiaceae bacterium | reverse complement strand
GCAGAGGCGCGACGCGCCGGCGTGAAGGTGACCATCCTCCTCGATGTCGTGCACGTCCTCGAGTACGTGTGGAAGGCGGCGCGTGCGCTCTTCGGCGGAAGCAACACGAAGGCAGAGAAGCGGGTGGGCGAGCGCCTCCTCGCGCTGCTCACCGGTCGCAGCGGTGGTCAGGTCGCGCACACGATTCGCTGGTGAGCCGGCCGAAGCAAGCTCGATGCACCGGCTCTCGCCGCCATCGAGAGCGCCTGCGACTACGTCGCTGACCGCACTCGAACGAGGCTGATGAACTATGCCGACGCCTTGCGCGACGGCCTCCCGATCGCGACCGGGGTCATCGAAGGCGCGTGCCGTTACGTCGTGAAGGACCGCATGGATCGCACCGGCGCGCGCTGGTCGCTCACCGGCGCCGAGGCCGTGCTCCGTCTCCGCGCCGTCAGAGCCTCCGTTGACTTCGACGCGTACTGGGCATTCCACCTCGACCAGGAGCACCAGCGCAATCACGTCGGGCGCTACGAAGACGGCGCAATCCCTGACCCGCTACCCGCACCCAAGCCGCGACTGCGGAGGGTCAAGTGATCGATCCTGCTTTGCATTCTCCCGCCGGAGAAGAGCCACACCCAATTGGCATCGCAGGACTCTCCGAGGCACAGGACGAGTACGATGCGTACGTAGTCGAGGTCTACCGCCTCTTGTCGAGGCGCACCGGAGCGCAAACCATCTTCGACTACCTGTGTTGGGTGGGTGGAGCGAGAGCACATGGCGTTGAGTGGGGACTGGCAGCGTACTCGAGGTGTCGCCGAGCGGCTTGCAGCCCTCGCAGGTACGCATCTCACGTAGCAACCGTCAGGTGACCGGTGACCGTGCGGCAACGCCGCGGACGCGGCGGGCGACCCGATCAACTTCGTGGACCCGGAGGACTATCAGAACGGGGTGTCGCTGGCACGTGCTCACCGCTGGCCGCACCGACGTCGGACGCGGCGCGCAGATCGGCTCGGTCTGATCTCCCCCGCGTTCTTCGACGTCAGTTGGCGGTGAGACAAATCTGACCATGAGCCGTCCCAGGCTTGCTGGGCGCAGCGGAATGGTACGATGGCGTCATGACCGCCGCCTCCACCAAGCGCATGACCTTCAAGGACTACATTGCGTTCGAGGAGGGCAGCGAGTCGCGTCATGAATTCGAGGCCGGTGAAGTGTTCGCCATGGCGGGTGGCACGCCAGAACATGCCGCGCTCGCGAGCGCCGTACACCTGGCCGTCGGAAGTCAGCTTGGGAGCGACTGTCGAGCATACGTCGAGAATCTCCGCGTTCGCACCGCCAGTGGCAAGGTCACCTATCCGGATATCCTCGTCGTGTGCGGACCACTCGCACGGGATCAGGAGGACGAGAGCACGATCACGAACCCCCGGCTTATCGTCGAGGTTCTTTCGGAGAGCACGGAGGGCTACGACCGCGGAAAGAAGTTCGCACACTACCGATCGTGCACCTCCTTCGTCGAGTATGTGCTCGTCGCCTCGCTGGGCTCGCCGAAGATCGAGCGGTTCATAAAAACAGACGGCATCTGGACTCTCTCGGACGATGCCGGCCCAGGCCAAGCTCAGCGACTTTCGTCCGTGGCGGTAGTGCTCGATGTGGACACGATCTACCGAGGCCTGGTCCAGCCGGACGGCATCATTCGCGTGCCTTGAGTGCTCCCCTTCTGCTTACCGACATTCCCCTGTGGAGAGTCGTGAGCCGAACGTGCCTACGTCCTGGCGGCTACGAGTGGACCCCATGTTAGTGAGTCTCTGCGACGGGCCGCGTTATCGCGGCCTTGTCGTTTAGGGCAGCGCGAGCCGCTCGCACATCGCCAGGACGTTGCTCTCCTTGAGGTACGGAGCGGTCGCGAGCTGGGACGCGATCGCGTCGCGTACCGTTCGAGACGTCGACTCGCGGGTCGAGGTATGGACGTCGAGCACCGCGTCGAGCGACCGCCCCGCGTCGCCGGATCGCGTGCGAACACCGTCCATCCGGCTTCCGTCGCGTGCTCGACGGCGAGGCGGCGCAGCTCCTCGACGGTCTGCGCGAGCGCGCCAGGCGCCACACGGACCATCGCCACGACCTTGTCCGCGGCGCCGCCCACGGGCCGCGGGCCCGCGTCGTCGCTCGAAGCGACGCGGAACGCACCTCCCTGGATCGCGTTCACTCCGCCACCGCCTGCGGGAGATGAACGCGAAGCCACCATCGGCCGCTGCGTCGCAGTGTTGGTCGGAGGTCACCGCTTCGGTTCTCCTGATCAAGAGTAGCGCGGCAAGCGCGGCGACGTAGTCTCCGGAAGGGATGGATCCGAAGTACTACAAGCTCATCGAGGTCGGCTTCATCGTGACGCTCGTCTTCGGCCTCGGCTTCTGGCAGCTCTGGTCGTTGCGCGGCAAGCCGCGAAACAAATGAATCGTGCCCCGAGCGCAAATCATGCGTGGCGGTGCAGAACGCGCGCGCCCGTCACGCAGCACGTTGGGCTCGCTTTGCAATCGGCACGCCACCGACGATGCCCCCACGCGGCTCGTCGGCTGGGACCGACGTCGGCGAATCGCCTGCGCGGGCGCGCATTCGTTGCGT
>JAYTBL010001001.1:0-2595 GCA_043736975.1 Polyangiaceae bacterium | reverse complement strand
CCTGAAGATGGCTCCGCTCAGCTTCGCGCCCATCGCGAAGAGCGCCGACCCGAGCGTGGTCACGATCTACACGAGCGGGGAAGAGGAGGGACGCGCTGGCATCTTCGGCGGCCGCCGCGGGCGGAGCCACACGTCGAAGGGGCTCGGCACGGGGTTCATCGTCGACAAGGAGGGCATCATCATCACGAACAACCACGTGATCGAGGGCGCCGACGAGATCGTCGTCCAGCTCTCCGACGAGAAGCGCTACCCCGCGAAGGTGACCGGCCGCGACCCGCGGACCGACATCGCAGTCGTGAAGATCGACGGCGCCAAGGACCTGAAGGCCATCCCGCTCGGCGACTCCGAGGCGCTCGAGGTCGGCGACTGGGTGGTGGCGATCGGCAACCCCTTCGGTCTCTCGCACACGGTCAGCGCCGGCATCGTCAGCGCGAAGGGCCGCGGCGGCAACGACGTCCGGCTCGACGCGACAGGCTACTACAACTTCCTCCAGACCGACGCCTCGATCAACCCCGGTAACTCTGGCGGCCCGCTCCTGAACCTCCGGGGCGAGGTGGTCGGCATGAACACGGCGATCCGCGGGGACGGCGCGCAGGGCATCGGCTTCGCCATCCCCATCAACATGGTGAAGCAGCTGATGCCGCCCCTCCTGAAGGATGGCAAGATCACCCGCAGCGCGCTGGGCGTGGTCATCCGTGATGCCCGCGATCTGTCGCCCGAGGAGCACAAGCAGCTCAAGATCGAGGGCGAAAAGGGCGCGGTCGTGCAGCAGATCGAGCCGAACGGCCCGGCGGACAAGGCGCACGTGGCCGTGGGCGACCTCATCGTCGGCTTCGAGGGGCAGACGATTGATCGCGGCAGCCTTCTCCAATGGCTGGCGAGCACGAAGGGCGTCGGCCAGACCGCGAACGTGCGCGTGCTCCGGTCAGGAAAGCCCGTCGATCTGAAGGTCACGCTCGGCGAGCTGAAGGAGCCGAAGGCGCGTCCCGCGCAGGCTCGCCAGCGGCAGCCGCAGCCGGACGAGCAGGAAGACCCGTTCGGCCGCTAGATCTTCGCGCGGACGACGAGGACCGAGCGCTCGCAGTTGTTCACGACCTTGCCGGCGGTGGTGCCGAGGATCCTGTCGAGGCCCTTGTAACCATGCGAACCAAGGACCACGAGGTCGCAGTCGAGCATCTTGGCCTCGTGGCAGATGGCATCCCAGGGCACGCCGAGGCGAACGTGGACGCCCTCGACCTGATCCAGGAGCTTCGCCGCGATGGCGGCGAGGTCGGACTTCGCGGCGGTCTCGAGATCCTCGACCGGAGAGGCGCCGTGGGTTACGGCCTCCTGGTCGATGTGCGCGGGGAGGCTGACCGCGCGGAGCAGGCAGAGCTTGGCGCCAAGGCGGCGGCCGAGATCGGCCGCGGTCTCGAGGACGAGGCCGGCGCGGGGGGACGCGTCGAGGCAGACGAGGATGCGCTTCATGGCGGTAAGGCTACCAGCAGGTAGCGCCGCGCGGCTCCGATGGTCTACCCTGAGCCCGCGAATGTCGGTCGCGCGCCCACAAACGTCGAAGCGAGACGATCAGCCTTCCGAAACCTCGGTCGAGGCGGCGGATCCTTCTGCCGAGGCCGACGGAATGGATGAACCCGAGCAATCCCCGCCTTCTTCGGAGATCCCCCCTCCCTCGTCGTCGGCCCCCGATCTGAAGAAGACGCCGTCTCATGGGCCTCCTCCGTCGCCTAGCGTGAATACTAGGGTTTCCGACGCGTCAAACGCCAAGCAGGCAAGAGTACGAGAAGCGGAGGAGGACCGTGGGCTCATCGCGAGAGCGCAGGCAGGCGACACCGTGGCATTCAGGTCACTCGTGGAGCGCCATCAACGCCGAGCATTCGCGATCGCCCTCGCCTTGGTCCGTGACGAGAATGACGCCCGCGAGCTTGTTCAAGACGCCTTTCTTCGGGTCTACAAAGGCCTCAATAGCTTTCAGGGTGGATCGAGCTTCTTCACGTGGCTCTATCGGATCATCACGAACCTCAGCATCGATCTCATCCGCAAGCCTGGTCGCCAGCTTGTCGACATCGATGAATCGCGGTTCGAATCCGACGAGGGCGCGGAGGCGGAATTTCCCCTGCTCAGCCGCGTCGATGGGTCTGACCCCGCCGACGTCGTCCGTCGGCGAGAGATCGCCGCTCGCCTCCAGGTCGCGCTCGATGCGCTACCTCCCTACCACCGCGGCGTTATCGTCATGCGAGAGATCGAAGGACTCAGTTACGAGGAAATGGCTCAGGCCATGGGCGTCTCCAAGGGGACGATCATGAGCCGGCTGTTCCACGCTCGCCAGAAGCTCCAGAAGGCGCTGGCCGACTGCTACGTCGAGCAGATCGGAGCCATCCCTTCCGGGCCGGATTCCGGGGCGAGCACCAACAAGGCGAGCGAAAGCTCGGAGGGGGAGTCGTGAGTCTTTCCTCCGACAACATGCTGAAGCTGATGGCGTACGCGGACGGTGAGCTCGAGGGCGCGGAGCGCATCGAGGCCGAGATGCTCCTCGTGAGCGACGCCAACGCGGCGACATTCATCGCGCAGGTCGCGAGCCTCGGCGAGATCGTCGAG
>JAYTBL010001000.1:0-27263 GCA_043736975.1 Polyangiaceae bacterium | reverse complement strand
TCGCCGCACCGGCGATCCCGCCGATGAGCGCGAGGACCACGGCCTCCACGAGGAACTGCAGCATGATGTCGTTGGCACGAGCGCCGATGGCCATCCTGATGCCGATCTCGCGCGTCCGTTCCGTCACGCTCACCAGCATGATGTTCATGACGCCGATGCCGCCCACCAGCAGGCTCACCGCGGCGATGCACACCAGGAGAACCGTGAGCAGCGAGTAGATCGTCGACTGCATCGCCTGGAACTCCTGCTGGGTGCGGGTCCAGAAGTCGTCCTCGCGATCCTCGGCGATGTGATGGCGCTGGCGGAGGATGGCCTCGATCTGCGCCACCGCGCGCTTCGTGGTCTCGGCGCTGGTGGCCGAGATGAGGAGCACGCCCGCGTAGCCCGGGGCGGTCTTCATGATCCGGCCGCGCATGGTTCCGATGGGCATGAGGACCTGGTTGTCCTGATCGCCGCCGAACGGCGCCTCGCCCTTCGACTCGAGCACGCCCACCACGCGGAACGTGTAGCGCCCGGTGCGCACGGTGCGCCCGATCGGGTCCTCGTCGCCGAAGAGCTTGGTCGCCACCGTCGAGCCGAGGACGCAGACCTTCGCCTTGGTCGCCTCGTCGTGCTCGTCCCACTGCGCGCCCTTGGCGATGCCCCAGCTGCGTACCGTGAAGTATGCGCGGTTGGTCCCGATGATCTGCGACGACCAGTTCCTTTCGCCCACCACCAGCTGCGCGCCGGAGCGGAGCGCGGGCGCGACCGCGAGCACGCTCACTGATTCGCGCTGGATGGCCTTGCCGTCGTCCTCGGTGAGGCGCGCGCCCGAGCCGAGCGCGCCCTTCGCGCCCGAGGCGGCGGCGCTCTGGGGCTGCACCATGATCATGTTCGAGCCCATGCTGGTGATCTGATCGGCGACCTGGTCGCGCGCGCCGGCGCCGAGCGCGGTGACGGTCACCACCGCCGCCACGCCGATGAGGATCCCCAGGATGGTCAGCGAGGCGCGCAGCGTGCTGCGCACGATCGAGCGAATCGCGAGGCGAGCCCCGGTGAAGAACGCGGCGAGCAAAGCTACTCCTGCCTCAGCGCTTCGATGGGATCGAGCTTCGCGGCCCGCCGCGCCGGCAGGATGCCGAAGACCACGCCGATGACCGCGCTGGTGCTGAACGCGATCAGGATCGACGCGGTGCTGGGCGTGGTGTTCCAGCCGAGCGCGCGCCCCAGCCCAAAGGTCGCCAGCGATCCCACCAGGATCCCCAGCACCCCGCCCGCGATGCTCAGGACGACGGCCTCGATGAGGAACTGGATGAGGATGTCGCGCTCGCGGGCGCCGATGGAGAGACGGATGCCGATCTCGCGCGTGCGCTCGGCGACGCTCACCAGCATGATGTTCATCACGCCGATGCCGCCCACCACCAGGCTCACCGCCGCCACCGAGAGGAGGAGCGCGGAGAGCACCTTGGTGATCGCCTGCTGCTTCTCGCGAAATTCGGCCTGCGTGTTGATCTTGAAGTCGGGGTCGCGGCCCTCGGCGATGCGGTGCCGCTGGCGCAAGATCGAGCCGATCTGATCCATCGCGCGCTCGGTGGTCTGCTCCGAGGTCGAGCTCGCCATGAACATGTCGACCCGCCCCGGCGACGTGTGCATGACGCGCGCGCGGAAGCTGCCGATCGGCATGAGCAGACGATCATCCTGGTCTTCGCCGAACGGCGAGCTGCCCTTCGGCTCGAGCACGCCGATGATGCGGTAGGGCGAGCGGCCGATGCGGATGGTGCGCCCGATCGGGTCGAGCGTCCCGAACAGCTTGTCGGCGACGGTGGTGCCGATGACGCAGACCTTGGTCTTGAGGAGCTCGTCGCTCTCCGTCCAGAGCTCGCCCTTTGCGACCCGGAAGCGCCGGATCGGGAAGTACGCGGCGGTGGTGCCGAGCAGGTAGGTCGAGGCGTTCTTGTCGCCGTAGACCACCTGCCCCGGACCCGAGAGGAGCGGCGCGACGCGCTCCACGCTCACCGCCTCCCGCGCCACTGCGCGCGCGTCGCCCTCGGTGAGCCGCCCCGTCACCTTCCCGCGAGCGCCCGAGGACTGCACGCTCTCGGGGTTGATGAAGAGCAGGTTCGATCCGAAGTTGTCGATGGTGCTGCCGACGCTCTCCGAGGCGCCGCCCGCGAGCGCGGTGACGATCACCACTGCGGTGACGCCGATCAGGATCCCCAGCACCGTGAGGCACGCGCGCAGCTTGTTGCGCACGATCGCCGAAAGCGCGAGGCGAATCGCGCCGAACAGGAGCGCGAAGCCGCTCACGCGTGGCCTCCCTGGGATCGCCCCGCTCCCTTGGACTTCGCGGACGCCACGATGGGCGAGACGAGCGCGAGCAAGAGGTAACGCGCGAGCGCGACGGTCGCGAGCCCGAGCAGCGTGACGCCGATCGCCAGGGCTGCGCCGCCCGACGACAGGTGATCGAGGCGGTCGAGCAGGACCTTCGCGCCCGGCATCCACCCCAGCGCGAACAGCGGCCCGACGAGGCAGGCGACGATGAGCGTGTAGGTGATGGCGATGCGCACGCGCTGATCGCTGGTGAGCGGCCGGCCGAACTTGCGCCGCCCATACCAGGCCGCGACGAACGCCTCGATCACGAAGCCGAAGACCAGCGGGATCACGCCGGCCGGGGCGTCGAGGATCACCTTCGCGTAGAGGTTGCCGAGGAGGATGCCCGCGAGGCCCGCCGCCGCCATCGCTACGTAGAGGAGCTTGGGGACCGGACCGCCCAGGCGCCGGCGCGCCGCGAGCGCAGGGTCGAGCGCGTCCTCCGCCGCCGCGGTGCTGGCCTCGGGCGGCGGGAGCTCGGTGAGCTCGGCGGCGGCATCGAGCGGCTTGTCCTGCACGACGTCGGTCACGATGCGTCCGTCGCGGAACGTCACCACCCGCGACGCGCACCGCGCGATGTCGTGCTCGTGCGTGACGAGGACGATGGTGATGCCGCGATCGCGGTTGAGCGTCTGCAGGAGCGCGAGCACCTCGAGGCTGGTGCGCGTGTCGAGGTTGCCGGTGGGCTCGTCGGCGAGGAGCATGGGCGGGCTCGTCACGAGCGCGCGCGCGATGGCGACGCGCTGCTGCTGGCCGCCCGAGAGCTGGTTGGGGGTGTGGTGCACGCGATCACCGAGACCGACCGCTTCCAGCGCGTCGTTCGCGAGCTTGCGCCGCTCGCGCGCCGAGACGCCGCGGTAGACGAGCGGCAGCTCCACGTTCTCGAGCGCGGTGGTGCGCGGCAGGAGGTTGAAGCCCTGGAAGATGAAGCCGATGAGCCGGTTGCGGAGGATGGCGCGGGCGTCGCTGGCGCGCGTGCCGACGTCGAAGCCGGCGAGCTCGTAGACGCCGCGCGTCGGCCGGTCGAGGCAGCCCAGGATGTTCATGAGCGTGCTCTTGCCCGAGCCGCTGGTGCCGACGATGGCCACGAACTCTCCCTGCTGGATCGCGAGATCGACCTCGCGCAGCGCGCGCACCGTACCCGCGCCGGACTCGTAGTCCTTCTCGACGTGGCGAAGCGTGATGAGAGCGTTCTCGGTCATACCGGTCAGAACATCTTCTTCTTCTTGTCGGGATCGTCGACCTCGTCGGTGACGACCTTGGTCGTCGCCGGCAGGCCGCCCGTGACCTCGGTGGTCAGCCCGTCGGTGATGCCGATCTGCACCACGCGCGCCTCGGACTTCTCCTCGCCGAGCTTCTCGTTCGTGATCACGTAGACGCGGCCGTTGCCCTTCGCGAGCGGGGCCTCGGGCGGCGCCGGGATGGGCTTGCCGTTCGGGCCCATCGGCGGCGTCGGCTTGTAGCGGAGCGCGGCGTTCGGGACGCGCAGCGCGCCCTTCACTTCACGGGTCTTGATCGTGACCGTCGCGGTCATGCCGGGCCGGAGCTTCTCGTCGGGGTTCTCCACCTCGACCACCGCCGAGTAGGTTACGACGCCTTGGACGTTGTTCGGACTGTAGCGGACCTGCTCGACCTTGCCGCGGAACGACTCACCAGGGAACGCGTCGACGACCGCCTCGGCGTCCATCGTCGCCTTCAGCTTGCCGACGTCCGCCTCGTCGACGTCGGCCATCACGCGCATCTTGCGGAGGTCCTGCGCGATGACGAAGAGGACCGCCGCCTGGAAGCTCGCCACGACCGTCGCACCGGGGTCGATCGACCGCGAGACGACCACGCCATCGACCGGCGAATAGATCTTCGTCCAGCCCACGTTGGTCTGGGACTGCGAGAGCTGCGCCTGGATCGCGCCGATCTGCGCCTCGGCGGCGGAGACCTGCGCCTGCGCGATGTCGTACTGGCCCTTCGCGGTGTCGAGCTCACCCTTCGCGGCGAGGTTCTGCTCGAAGAGGCGCTTCGTGCGCTCGAAGGTGACACGCGCCGCGGTGGCGTTCGCCTTCGCGCTCTCCACCTGCGCGCGCTGCGCCGAGACCTGCGCCGACGCCTGCGTGACCTGCGCGCCGTACTGGATGGGATCGATTGCGCAGAGGATGTCGCCCTTCTTCACGATCGAGTTGAAGTCGACGTAGACCTTGGCGACCCGCCCGTTCACCTGCGACCCGACGTTGACCTGGAGCACCGGCTGCACGGCGCCCGTGGCCTGCACCTTCTCCGCGACGTCACCGGTGCTGGGCGTGGTGGTCACGTACCGCGCGGGCGGCGGCGGACGGTTCTTCGCGCGGAAGACGAGCCCTCCGCCGACCAGCACAGCCACGACGCCCAGCGCCGCGAGCCTCCGGAGCCAGCGCCGGCCTCCCTCTTCGGCCGCGAGCGCGCGACGGACATCCTCGGTGATCGCTGCGCGTTCGGTCATGTGACGTGCTCCAAAGCCGCGGCGAGCATAGATATTCCTGAGGTGAGGGCAAACGCCACGGTGCCTTTGTCGTCGACGCGCGAGGTTGGATGCCGCCGACGGGCCCGAGGGGCCGCCGACCGATCGCCGCGGCAGAACCCAAGCTGATGAAACGTCTTTTGTCCAAGGGCGCGTGGACACGGTATCGTCGCTCGCCCTGGCGCCTCAGGGACGCACCGCCCCCGCGGAAACGGAGACCGAAGGCACGGTCTCCCATTCGCGACCCCTGGGCGTCGCCCGAAAGCGCCCCCGCAAGCCGACGCCGATGGCCAATACCCGCGCGAAACCGACCGACCGCGAGCTCGTCGATCGCGCCCGCGAGGGTGACAAAGTAGCCTTTGGTGAGCTCGTGCGACGGCACCAGCTCCGCATCCACCGCCTCGCGGTGCACATGCTGCACGATCGCGCCGAGGCCGAGGACGTGACCCAGGAGACATTCATCCGGGCATTTCAGGCACTTGCGCGCTTCGATGGCCGCAGCGAGGCCTACACCTGGTTCTACCGGATCACGATCAACCTCTCCTTGAACCGCATCCGGTCGCGCAAGACCTCGCGGGCAACCCACGACTCCGACGACCCGCGCCTCGACGCGGTGCTGACCGACAAGCGGCCGGAGACCTCCGATCCCGCCGGCTCGGCCCAGCGCCGGGAGCTCTACCTCACGCTGTGTCAGGGCATCGACCAGCTGAGCGAGACGCTCCGTACCACCCTCATCCTGGTCTGTATCGACGGGAGGTCCCACGAGGACGTCTCCTCGATCTTGGGTGCCCCGGAAGGCACGATCGCATGGCGCATCCACGAAGCGCGGCGCAAGCTGAAGGAGTTTCTGAACGCGCGGGGCTTCGATTCCGAGGGAGATGGGACGTGAGTGAGACCTCGAAGAAACTGAGCCTCGACGCCGCGCTGCGCGCCTGGCCCGAGCTCGACAAACCCGCGACGGACTGGGAAGAAATGGCCCTGAAGATCGACGAGCGCGTCGGTACCGGAGCGACCGGCGAGACGCTCGCGTCCGTCTCGGATGAAAATTTATGGGCTGACCCCCTTGGACAAATCGAAGGGGAAGGTCATAACTCCGCCGGTTCGGTGAAGACCGAGCAAACGCCGCGTAAAGACGCGCCAAAGGGTGAAACGATGACGATGCCTGTCGATCGAGAGCGCGACCGCCGAAGCCTCCAGGACCTCGCGAAGCTGGCGAGCCAGTCCAGCATGACGCCGCCCCCTCCCTCGCTGCGCGCCCCCCTCTCGTCTGGCAGCGCCGCGAGTCTCCCCCCCAGCGGGCAGCTCTCGTCACCGCGTCCTGTCGAGGCGAAGAAGGACGACTCCGGCATCGTCGATCTCGCGATGGCCGCGCAGTCCGATCCGCAGGGCGCCGTCCGCGCGCAGACCACCCCGCTCGCAGCCGATGGCCTGTTCGACGACGAGCCCGCCTCGATTCGCCCGCCGCCGGTCTCCGTTTCAGCAGGCGCGATCTCCTCGCCGCTGTCCGTCCCGTCGCAGCCGATGCCCTCGATGCCCCCGTTCTCGGTCGCGCCCTCGATCGCGCCCGCGCCCACCAGCGTCGCGCGGCCCGTCACCGCAGCGCCCGCGAAGAAGAAGGGCGGCGCGGTCATCGCGCTCGTCTTCGGCGCCGTCGCGCTCAGCGCTGCGGCCGCCGGCGGCTTCCTCTTCATGAGGCACCAGGCGAAGCTCAAGGCTGACGCGATTGCGCTGAGCTCCCCCGCCGCGCCCGCGTTGGCCGCGCCCGCGGGCGTCGCGCCGACAACGCCCGCCGAGCCCGTCGCGGTCGCGCCCGCGCCCGAGGCCACCCTCGATCCGAACGCGCTCCCGAGCTCGCCGGACCCGAAGCTCGCCCTCGCGAAGAAGGGCGGCGCCCCCGCGCCCCTCGCCTTTGCGGCGGCCGCGAAGCCTGCGCCCGCCCCGGCGAAGGAAGAGACCGCCAAGCTCTCGCAGAAGGATCTCCCCACGGCCCCCGCGGGTCCGGGCGGCGATCTCGGCGCGGCCATGAAGGGCGCCGTCGGCGCGGACGGCAAGCCAGTCGAGGCGACCCCCGCCGCGAACGCACCGCAGTTCGCGGCCGGCAGCGTTCCGCAGAAGCCCTCGCAGGGCGCGGTCACCGGTGCGCTCGGCGCGGTCCTGCCGAGCGCACGCGCGTGCCTCGGTCCCGACGACGCCGTCTCCCGCGCGTCGATCACGTTCACCTCGGCGGGCACCGTGCAGAGCGTCGGCGTCAGCGGCGGCGCCGCCGGCAAGCCGGCCGAGGCGTGCATCAAGGGCGCGCTCTCGAAGGCGAAGCTGACTCCGTTCGCCGAGGCGACCTACACGGCGAACATCACCGTCCGCCATTAGTCAGGTTCGCAGGTTCGAGGGGCTCCGCCCCTCTGACCCGAGACTGCACAAGCCGACGCTTCGCAGTTCGAGACGAGGGGCCTGCCGGGGACGGCGGGCCTTTCGCATTTTGGCGCGGCGTCTTGACAGGCCCTCGTTCCTTCGCCATGTTGCTCGGCCCTTCCCGAGGAATAGCCATGGTTTCGTCTACTCAGCAGTTCGACCGGATCCGCAAGCGCAAGCAAACGACGGCAGGGAAGCGCAACAAGCGCGACAAGCGCCGCTTGGGCACGCCCGCGTTCCCCATCCACCAGGCTGGATACAGCACGAGCGCGGCCGACTCGAAGCCCACCAAAGCCTGAGCGTCTCTCTGCTGCCCGCGCGGGGTGCGCTGATTGGCTGCGCCCTGCTCATGCTCTCGTGTGCGGAGCGACGGGCGCCTGCGCGGCCGCCGCTTCGTGAGGTCTGCGCGCCCGTGCCGCCTTGCCCCTCGTGGGTGACGGCCTTCCGGGAGAACCGCGCGCCCTTGCACCTCTACATCTACGACGGCGTCTCCGGCACCCCCGCGTGCGCCTCCGGCCAGAAGGTCGTTCACGTCACCGCCTACCTCGACGAGCAGTCGGTCGGCGAGGTCGACGTGCCCTGCCTCGATCCCGAGATCACGCCCGAGATCACGCCTGAGATCACGCCCCCCGCCATCGTGCGCCTCAAGGGTCCGATCGTGGCGCCAGGGATGCACGAGCTGCGTATCGACCTCCAGACGAAGCGCGGCATCGTGCAGGGCAAGACGCTCCTCAGTCTGCCCGCCTTCGACTTCGCGAGCGACGGCCACGTGCACATGGGCGCAGAGATCTCGGTGGGCATCGGCCCCGACGATCTCGCCATCGGCCCGCCCCAGGTCTACGCGCCGCCCGCGCCGTGAGCCCGCCGCGCCCGCGAAGCGTCAGCGCGGGAGCGCGCTCATGACGTCGATGAGGGCGCTGATCGAGGCGCTCGTGACCGCCCGGCTGCCGCCGCACGCCGAGCGCTGCTCGACGTAGAAGAACTTCTTGTCGCCGCGCGCGACCTCGAGCGACGAGACGGGCGCATCGGCCGGGCACGCCGCAGGGCGCGGCGCCACTCGTACCGCCGCCACCGCGGCGCGGATGCGCGCGATCTCTGGCGTGCTGAGCGCGCGGCGCAGGGTGACGGCGCGCTCGTCGATGCACGCGGCGGCGTCGATGGTCTTGGCCGCGAAGTCCACCGTCCAGCGGCCGGATGCGTGGCACTTGCCCGGCTGCGGCGGCGGACGGAAGCCCATCGACCGCCCGACGGTGAGCTGCGTGATCCCGGTCGATCGCAGCTCCTCCTCCTCGGCGGCGTCGTCGGCAGGTTGCGCGTCGTCCTCGGCCGTGTCGGCTGCGCAGCCGCCGAGCGTGACCAGCGTGATGGCGAAGAGAGGGAAGACGAGGCCGCGAATGGGCATGGTGAGGAACCTGGCGGAGTGAGGCCCGAGCGTCGGGACGTGTGCCCGAGGTCGGAGCACGGCCCATGCCCACCTTGTGCGCGCGCCATCTCCGCGATCCCGCGCCGAGGGCACGCGCGGCGCTTCTCGGATCGAGAAGCGCCCGATCTCTTCGCGGGAAGGTGGTGCCCGCGCGCTCCGGCGCGCGCGAATCGATCGCGCCTGCGCGCGCCGAGCGCGTGCGCGGCACGTCGCGTGCTCTCGCGTGGGCGTGCCTGCTCCCTTCCTCCGCTCGGGATCCTCGCGGGCGTCCGCGCTCGTCTTGCTGTCTATCCTCCTCGGGGTTGCGTGCGCGCAGGCGCCTCCCGCCGCGGACGACACGGACGCGGACGCCGGCGCCCCCGCGCCGGTAGTGCTCCCCGACGCCGGAAGGCCCGCTACTGCCGACGCGCGCGCGGACGGCGCCGATGCGAGCGACGCTGCGGACGCTGCGGATGCCCGCGACGCCGCGCCCAAGCCTCCGTTCGCGTGCCAGAGCGACGGCTCCTTCCCGGCGCTGATCCAGCTCCCCGAGGCATCGTCCGCGGCCGAAGTGGAGCTGACGCCCGGGACCCGCGAGCTGCTGGTGCTCAGCGACTCGGGACGCAACGGCGAGGCGCGGCTCTTCGCGCTCCCCAGCGGCGCCCAGCGCACCATCACTCTGCCCCTCGACACCGCGACTGCGAGCGACGACGTGGAGGGGATCGCGTGGCGCGCCGGCAAGCTCTATGCGCTCACCTCCTCGGGCGCGGTGCGGCGCTTCACGCCCGACGGCAGCAAGGGGCTCGCCCGTGACCAGGACGCCTACCGCCTCGGCGCCGATCCCGTCTCTTGCCCCGACCTCACCGCGGTCAACTGCGGTCGCAACTACGAGGGCCTCTGCCTCCGTGCCGCGGGCCTCGTGCATCCCTGCGCCGGCTACGCCGCGAGCAAGGCCGACGGCAAGCTGTACTGCCTCGACGTAGACGGCGCCGGGAGGCTCGTCGTGAAGGCGGGCGTGGGCCCGCTCGCGCTCGGCCTGCCTGCCGACCAGCTCAGCGACTGCGCGTTCGGCGCGGGTGGCGGCGCGGGCGAGGAGGCGCTGGTCGTGACCACCAACGTCAACGGCGGCTCGAAGGCCTACCGCGTGGACGAGGCCACCGGCGCGCTCACCGCGCTTGCCATCAAGATCGCCGTCCCCTCCAACCTCGAGGCCATCGCGCTCGACCGCGACGGCTCGCTGTACGTCTTCGACGACAACTCGTTCGGCGTCAGCTCGGCGGCGAAGATGACCTGCGTAGGCTGGTGATCAGGAGGCCAGCGCCGCGGCGCGCGGGGCGCGGGCGAGGCCCCACCAGCGGATCGCGCTGCCGACGATGATCATCGCCACGCAGGCGAGGAGCAGGCAGGTGACGATGACGTTCACGATGCCGATGGTGCGCGTGGCCGGGTTCTCCGTCATCGGGAGGAAGATGCGGCGCACGCTCTCCACGCCGGCGGTGATGGTGGTGGTGCTCACGAAGAGGAGCGGGCCCAGGGTGACCAGCGCGTAGCTCTTCTTCTTGCCCTCGCGCAGGATGATGGTGGTGCCGATGCACAGCGCGGTGCACGCGAGCAGCTGGTTCGCGATCCCGAACATCGGCCAGATCGTGGAGATCGAACCGGTGAGGATGAAGTACGACCACCCGGCGACGATGATGCTGGTGGCGATGATCGCGCCCGGCTTGCTCGTCGACTTCCCGAGCGAGGGCGACAGGCGACCCATGAAGTCCTGCATCAGGAAGCGGCCGATGCGCGTGCCGGTGTCGATGGTGGTGAGGATGAAGAGCGCCACGTACATGATCGCGAAGTGGTACCAGTACGCGAGCAGCGTGCTCATCCCCGGCAGCCCGCTGAAGACGCGCGCCATGCCCACCGCGAGCGAGACGCCGCCGCCGGTGCGGGCCGCGACCACCTCGTCGGCCTGACGCTGCAGCGCCGGCAGCTCCTTCACCCTCACGCCCAGCCGCGCGAAGTCGGCGTCCTCGAGCATGGTGGCGCGCGCGGCGGCGACGTCCACGTGGTAGTCGAGCGCCGCCAGCGTGCCGTTCGACAGCGCGAGCGCGTTCGCCAGGCTCACCTTGCGCGTCGCGAGCGAGGCGGCCGGCTCGCCGGCCTTCATCCCGAGGAGCTCACGATCGTGCGCGCTCAGGACGCCGTCGAGCGCGGCGAGCTGCGCGGCGTCACGCGCCAGCCCTTCGCCGTGCGACGCCTCGCTGGCCACCAGCGCCACCTGGGGGTTGGTGTTGATCGCGACGTAGTCCTCCTGAGGCAGCGCGCAGGCCGCGATGAGCGCGGTGATCCCGACCAGGCCTTCCATGAGCATCGCGCCGTAGCCGATGGATCGGCAGTCGCTCTCCTTGTCGACCATCTTCGGCGTCGTGCCGCTCGCCACCAGCGCGTGGAAGCCGCTGATCGCGCCGCAGGCGATGGTGATGAACACGAAAGGAAAGAGCGGCCCCTTCACGATCGGCCCGCCACCGTGGATGAACGGCGTGAGGCCGGGCATCTGGATCTCGGGGTTCACGACGATCACGCCCACCACCAGGAGGCCGATGGTGCCGATCTTCAGGTAGCTCGAGAGGTAGTCGCGCGGGCACAGGAGCATCCACACCGGGAGGATGCTCGCGATGAAGCCGTAGGCCGCCATGGCCAGCGTCAGCACCGGCTTCGAAAGCTTCAGGTAGTGCGCGTAGGAGGAGTCGCCGATGTGCTTGCCCGCGACCAGCGCGCCGAAGAGCAGCACCAGGCCGAAGATGGTGGCCTCGCGGATGCCCTTCACCGAGCCGCCCCGCACGTTGTGGATGTAGAGCCCCATCACCAGCGCGATCGGGATCGACGCGCCGACCGTGAACACGCCCCACGCGCTCTCCGCGAGGGCGCCCACGACCACGTTGCCGAGGCCGGCCAGCGCGATGATGACGATGAAGAGGATCGCGACCGCCGTGACCAAGCCGAGCGTCGGCCCGAGCTCGTCGCGCGCGATCTCCGCGAGGGACCGCCCGCCCCGACGCGTGCTCGCGACCAGGATGATGAAGTCGTGGACACCGCCCGCAAGCACCACCCCGAACAGGATCCACAGGAAGCCAGGGTAGAAGCCGAACTGAGCGGCCAGGACCGGTCCGATCAGCGGCCCGGCCCCGGTGATCGCCGCGAAGTGGTGGCCGAAGAGGACCACCCGGTTGGTGGGGTGGAAGTTCTGCCCGTCCTCCAGGCGATGGGCGGGGGTGACCCGGCTGTCGTCGAGGCAGAGCACCTTCGCCGCCAGGAACGCCGAGTAGTACCGATAGGCGATCGCGAGGACCGCGAGCGCCCCGAGCATCCACCAGGCCGCATGCATGGAGCTGTATTTAGCGCACGGTGGTCGGTCCGCATACATACCAACGGCACCTGGCGAGGCGCGGATGAGCGTGACGCAGGACGGCAAGAACCTTCTATACTGGGGGTACGGTGCAGGGCTTCCGTCACGACAGTGAGGAGCTGCAGGCGGGCAGCACGCTCGGTCCTTATGATCTGCTCGCGCCGATCGGGGTCGGCGGAATGGCGCGCGTTTGGGCGGCCCGCGTGCGTGGCACGAAGGACGTCGTCGCCCTCAAGATGCTCCGGCCCGAGCTCGCCGAGAACGTAGAGTTCCGCAAGATGTTCTTCGACGAGGCGCGCATCGCCTCGCGCGTGCGCCATCCCAACGTCTGCGGAACCTTCGAGATGGGCGAGCAGAGCGGCGTGCTCTACCTCGCGATGGAGTGGCTCGACGGTCCCTCGCTCATGCGCGTCCTCCGCCCCGGCGACGAGGAGACCACCGACTGCGATCGCGTCCCGATCCGGCCGCGCGTCGCGGCGCGCATCGTCGCCGACGCCTGCGCCGGCCTGCATGCGGCGCACGAGCTGATCGGGGACGACGGCCGGCCGCTCGGCGTCGTCCATCGCGACGTGTCTCCGCACAACATCCTCATCACGTCCGAGGGCGTGGTGAAGGTGACCGACTTCGGGGTCGCCAAGGCGCTCGGCAAGTCGCACATGACGATGGCCGGGCAGCTGAAGGGCAAGCTCGCTTACATGGCGCCGGAGCAGTTGACGGGCGCGCCCGTCGATCGCCGCGCCGACGTCTTCGCGCTCGGCTGCCTCCTCTACGAGATCACCACCGGGCAGCGGCCGTTCCAGGGTGAGCACGATCCGCAGGTGATGACCGCGATCGTGCTCGGCCGCTACGAGCCGCCCGCGGCGGTGATGCAGAACTACCCGCACGAGCTGTCGATCATCGTGATGCGCGCGCTCGCGAACGATTCCGCGGGCCGCTACCCCAGCGCCGAGCACATGCGGCAGGCGCTCGAGAATTACCTGCGCAGCAGCGGCCCCAGCGTCGGCCCGGCGCAGGTCGTCGCGCTCATCCAGGAGCGCTGCGGCGACGAGCTGGTGCTGCGCGCGAACGCCCTGCGCGACGACGCGGCCGCGCCGCCCGGCACGCGCCGCTCCGCGGTGCACGCGCCAGCGGTGAACAGCGGCAACGACTCCGGCAGCGGCACGATGATGGTGGTCGACGGGCGGCCGGTCGCGGCGCGGCGCGGCGTCGTCTGGCTGCTTGCCGCCGCCCTGCTCGGCGCCGCGCTCGGTGTGGGCGTGCTGTCGTACGTACGCTCGTCACGGCGGGCGAAGGCTGCCGCGCAGGCCGAGGCCGCTGCCAGCGCGAGCGCGCGCGCCGCCCAGCAAGCCGCCGCCGCCGCGAGCAGCGCCGCAGTGCGCGCCGCGGTCCCGAAGGGAAAGGTGCACCTCCGCATCAGCCCCGATTCCGCGGTGGTGATCATCGACGGCGTGGTGCTCCCCCGTGGCACCGACACGATCCTGCGACCGGGGGCGGGCGCGACCATGAACGTGCTGGTACGCGCCGACAAGCACGAGGACACGATCCTGATGATCGACTCCGCGAGCCCGGAAGAGCTCGAGGTCGCGCTCGTGCCCAGCGCCGTGGGCGTCGTGGCACCAACCCCGACCGTACGCCGCTTGCGCCTCCTCGATGCCGGCGCCTCGAAGGAGCCAAAGGATCCGCCCCCGATCGACGCCCCGCCCAACCCCTACGAGTAGGCGGGCCCGAGAAAGCTTTACGGATCTCGGGGGGTGCGTAACGATGGTGCCGTGCGGAACGAATTTCTTCCGATCGGAGCGCTCGCGATCGGTCTCCTCGCGGGGCTCGGCCTGACCATCCCGCTCGCCCACGGGGACACCAAGCCGTCCACGATCTCGGTCGACGAGATCAAGGACGGCATGAAGGGCTACGGACTCACCGTCTTCAAGGGCACGCAGCCCGAGCGCTTCGACGTCGAGGTGGTGGGCGTGCTCCGCAACTTCCGGCCCGGCCAGGAGCTGATCCTCGTCAAGACGCCGCACCCACGCCTCAACATCACCAAGAACGTCCGCGGGATGAGCGGTAGCCCGATCTACTTCGACGGCCGTCTCGCCGGCGCCTACGCGTACTCGTGGGCGGCGTTCCAGGTCGAGCCCGTCGCCGGCGTCACGCCCATCGCGCCGATGCTCTCCGAGATGCGCCGCCCCATTCCGCCGGGCTTCTGGCCGCTCGATCACAACGCTCCGCTCCCCGCCGGCAAGCCGGTCGTGCCCAAGCGCGCCGACAACGCGCCCATCGGCCCCGGCAGCGGCGCCACCGCCTTCGACGGCGCGCCCGGTAGCTACGATCTCGAGACCCACGCGCAGCAGGTCGCCTCGCGTCTCTCCGCCGGGCTCGATCCGTCGCGCCCGGTGCGCCCCGCCGCGACGCCGCTCCTCCTCGCGGGCATGAGCGATCGCTCGATGGCGCTCGTGCAGAAGCTCTTCGCTCCGCTCGGCCTCGAGCCGGTGCAGGCCGGCGGCAGCGGCAGCGCGAAGCAGGATCCCAACGCGCCGCTCCACTACGTCGACGGCGGCGCGCTGGGCGTCCAGATGGCGAGCGGTGACGTCTCGTTCATGGGCCTCGGCACCGTCACCCACGTCGAGGGCAACAAGCTGTGCGGGTTCGGCCACCCGATGATGGAAGCGGGGGTCAGCGCCCTGCCCGCCGCCATCGGCACCGTGCACTGGATCTTCGCCAGCGATCAGCACTCGTCGAAGATCGGCGAGGCGGTGCGCCCGCTGGGCACGCTGGTGCAGGATCGGCAGAGCGCGGTGATCGTCGACGAGAACGTCAAGGCCCCGATGTTCCCCATGGGGCTCGAGATCAAGGGCGCCGACGGCATCACCAAGAAGACCTGGAACGTCCAGATCACCGACGACCGCTTCATGAGCGCCTCGCTCGTGGCCTCGGTGCTCGGCTCCATCGTCGATGCCACGATCAGCGAGCGCCGCGACGTGACCTGGCACCTCAAGACGAAGCTCACGGTCAAGAACCACGGCACCATCGACCTCGACGATTTCGGCGTCGCGGTCGGCGGCATGCCCGACGCCGGCGACTTCGCGCACTCGAAGATCGGCCGCGCGGTAGGCGAGGTGCTCAACAACCCGTGGGAGCAGACCCACATCGACAAGGTCGAGGGCTCGATCGTCGTCGACTACACGCGCGATCTCTGGCGCCTCCGCGGCGTCGACGTCCTCGATCCCCTCGTCGACGTGGGGCAGCCCGCGCGCCTGCGCGTCCACCTGGTGCCGTTCGCCGGCCCCGAGGTCACGAAGATCGTCGAGGTCAGGTTCCCCGAGGAGATGGCGGGCAAGGACGTCGATCTCGAGATCGCCCCCGGCTACACCGTGGTGCCCGACCTCGCGTCGCCGCAGAACCTCTCCGATCTCCTCTCCAACTCGACGAAGCAGACCGTGCTTCCGAAGAGCCTCGTCGTGCAGTACCGGACGCGCACCCAAGGCGTCGCCTATCGCGGCCACGTCGCCGAGCGCCTGCCGGCGTTCGCGCTCGACTCGCTGCGCCCGTGGACCTCCGACGTGGCGCCCGAGCCGTTCGCCTCGTACGCGCGGGTCATCACGCCGCTGGATCGGTACATCGACGGCACCGAGCGCGCGCGGGTGCGCGTGAAGGCCGTGGTCCGCTGAGTTTTTCCGCTTCGTCACCCCAGGTATAGGATCGCCCCATGCGTCTCTCCCTTGCGCGCGCGACCGTCGCGATCGCGCTCGTCTGCGTCTCCCTCGGATCCTCGACGGACGCGCGCGCCGTCGGCACGCGCACCTTCGTGCTCGACACCCTCGACAAGCTCTCGGGAGGCGATCTCAAGGGCGTCGCCGTGAGCTCGGACGGCGCGGTGCGCGCCGGCTTCACGCTCGGCAACACGCCGATCCCCGAGGCCAACGCCTCGTTCTCTGCGCTCACGCTCGCCGACGGCTCGACGCTCATCGGCACCAGCCCGCAGGGCAAGGTCTATCGCCTCGCAGGCGACGCCGTCACCCTCTTCGCCGACACCGGGGCGCTCGCCGTCACCTCGATGGTGCAGGCCAAGAACGGCACCGTCTTCGCGGCCTCGATGCCCGACGGAAAGATCTTCAAGCTCTCGCAGGGCAAGGCCGATCTCTTCACGACGCTCGCTGACACCAGCCACGTCTGGGCGCTGGTGCTCGACAAGGCCGGCGCCGGCCTCTTCGCGGCGACCGGCCCCGAGGGCAAGGTGTTCCGCGTCGAGCCGAGCGGCGCGAGCTCCGTCTACTACCGCAGCACCGAGGGTCACCTCGTCTCGCTGGCGATGATGGAGAACGGCGATCTCCTCGCCGGCTCGAGCGGCAAGGGCAACCTCTATCGCATCAGCGGGCCGGGACGCGCCACCGTGCTCGCCACGCTGCCCGGCGAAGAGGTGAAGTCGGTCGCGGTCGCCAAGGGAATCATCTGGGCGATCAGCAACGAGTACGGCGAGGCCCCCGAGCCGCCGAAGCGCTCGCCGGCGGCGGGCCGCACGCCGCCGGGCCCCTCCACCGCGCCGCGCCCCAAGGCCGGCAAGGGTGTCCTCTACCGCTTCGACGCGCAGGGCCGGCCCGAGCGCATGATGAAGCACGACGACACGCACTACCTCTCGCTCGCCCTCGACGAGCAGGGCCATGCCTACGTCGGTACCGGCGCCAACGGGCGCATCTACACCGTCGACGACGCGCACGTCGTCACGCTCCTCGCCGACACCGACGAGCGGCAGATCGGCGCGCTCAGCGTCTCCGGCGGCAAGGGCTTCGTCGCCACCAGCGATCCGCCGGTCGCGCATCGCATCCTCGGGCGCGGCGGCCCCGACGCTGTCTGGACGAGCAAGGTGCTCGACGCCACCCTCCACGCGCGCTTCGGTCACCTCGGCTGGCGCGCCACCGGCGCCCTGGAGCTGTCGACGCGCACCGGCAACACCACCACGCCCGACGCCACGTGGTCGGCGTGGAGCAACCCGCTCACCGCGCCCGCTGCCATCAGCTCGCCGCCCGGTCGCTTCGTGCAGGCGCGCGCGCGCTGGGCGCGCGACCCGAACGCGCAGCTCACCGAGATCACGATCCCGTTCGTCACCGACAACGTCCGCCCCGTGATCACCGAGGTCACGGCGGCCACCAAGGGCGCGCCCGCGAAGGAGCCCGCCACCGGCGCGGTGCCCGCGAGCGGCGGTGACGTCGGCAAGCACGAGAGCGTCGTGAAGCTCACCTGGAAGGTCGACAACCCCGACAGCGACACCCTCCGCTACCGCATCGCGTTCAAGCGCGAGGGTCAGACGCAGTGGCGTGACGCGCTCAAGGCGGACGACGTCCTCACGAAGGCCGAGCTCGAGTGGGACACCGCCGCGCTCCCCGAGGGCAAGTACCGCGTGCGCGTCGAGGCGAGCGACGAGCCCGCGAACCCCATCGATCAGGTGCAGAAGCACGCGCTCGAGTCGGAGACGGTCCTCGTCGACAACACGCCGCCGCGCATCGATACGCTCACCGTCAACGGCCGCCGCCTGCGCGCCCACGTCGTCGACGGCACCTCGCCGATCGCGCGCGTCGAGATCACGATCGACGGCAAGCTCGAGTGGCGCCCGCTCGCAGCCTCCGACGGCATCTTCGACACCGCCGACGAGAACGTCGACTCCGATGTCGCGGCGATCGTGCCCCCGGGATCGCACATCGTCGTGCTCCGGGCGTTCGACGCGGCGGGGAACTCCGCGACCCGGGACGTCGAGACGCGCTGAGAAATGTGGGTTCTTGGCTCACCGCGACATGGCCGCCATGGCCTGGCACTGCCTGCTCTCGAGAAGCATCAATCATTTCAGCTTTTTGGACGGTGATATGCGCCGTTCGGAGCGCGGCACGGAGCGTGAATGGTGTGTGGTGGATCCAGGTTCGTCGTACGCTTTCCGTGAACCCCTGAGCTTGCTGTTAGGCGGTCGTTCTTGTCGCGCAGTACCCGTTTTTCCCTCCAGCTCGTCCTCTCCGCCCTCGCGCTCGGCGCGTGCTCGGCGATCGGATGCTCGATCGATGCGGCGAGCACCTCCGCGGAGAGCGCGCCGCCCACCGCGCTCCAGGACAACGGATCGAGCAGCAGCGGCACCGCCCCGCCCAAGCCCGTCGAGGACGCGGCCACGACCAGGGCCGTGCCGTACAACGGCAACCCGCTCTGCCACGTCGGGAAGCTCACGTGCATGCCCGATGACGAGGTCCCCAAGTGCGACCCGCCGGTGCCCGACGGCGGCTGCCGCATCCTACGAGACGGCGACGGCGTCGCGCCGCAGTGTAAGCCAAGCAAGGTCAGCGGCGGCGACGGCGCGGCCTGTGAGATCGGCGAGGACTGCGCTCCCGGTTTCGATTGCGTGACCGGCGTGAAGGGGAAGACCTGCCGCCACTACTGCTGCGCCGGCACGTGCAAGGACAACCAGTCGAACGGCAGCGCGACCTTCTGCGACGTCCAAGCGCTCGTCGACGTGAACCAGAAGGCGCCCGTGTGCATGCCGCTCAAGCGCTGCACGAAGCTCCTCGGCTCGATGGAGTGCAGCGCCAACGAGACCTGCGCCGTGGTCACCGAGGCCGGCGACACCGGCTGCGTGGCGATTGGCGAGAAGCGCGTCGGCGAGTCCTGCGACGAGGACCACTGCGCCGCGAACCTCACCTGCTTCGGGCAACCTGGCGCGCGCAAGTGCTTCAAGCTGTGCAAGGTCAACGCGAGCGACTGCCCGAGCGCGCAGTCGTGTGTGACCAACGCCGCGTTCAAGGACGCTGCGTTCGGCGTCTGCCAGTAGAACTGGTTCGCCACGCTCGGCGCGTTCGTCGGGCGATCGAAATCGCCGCGCATTCGTGAGTGCCTCGACTCCTCGTCCGTCTCACCTGATACCGGGGTGGCCGGTAATCGAGTCGCCTGCACGGAGTTTGACCGAATGCGTCTTTCGACTTCCGCTTGCCTCGTCGCCGTCGCGCTCTCGTCGTCCCTCGCAGGATGTGACGAGGTGGCGAAGGCCGTCGACGCCAACAACAACCAGTCCGGCGAGGCCGACGGACGCGCGCAGGAGCTGGCGAAGGTCCCGCAGCGCCTCGCGAACCTCGCCCTCGACACCAAGGAGCTCTGGGTGATCGGTGAGAACGGCGACATCCTCAAGGGTCCGGTCGACGGGACCGCCGCGCCGGCGAAGGTGGGCGGATACGCGCGCGTCAATGCGTCCGCGGACACCCCGCGCGCGCTCCTCGACGCCGACTTTCTCTATATCCTCGACAGAAACACGGTGAGCCGCATGCCGCGCGCCGGAGGCGCCGTCGAGAAGCTCACCGACGCTGCGCCGTCGAACCTGGCGCAGTCGGCGGACGCGCTCTTCGCGGTGAGCGTGGACACCAAGAAGCTGTTGCGCATCGACAAGGCGACCAAGGCCACCACCGATCTCGCCTCGGGATTCGGCGCCATCAGCGACATCCTCGGCGAGGGCGACCGCATCTTCGTCGCCGATCGCGCTGGCGAGGTCATCGCCTCCGTTGCAACCAAGGACGGCGCGCGGACCGATCTCGCCAAGAACCAGTCACGCCCCTATCGCATCGGGCTCGGCGCCGGGTACGTCTACTGGGCGAACGGCGCGCTCTCGGACGCGAACAAGGCGGTCGAGGACCGGGTCCTCCGCGTGAAGCTCGACGGCTCGGGTCAGCCCGAGACCATCATCGAGAAGACCGACGGCTTTCCTACGCGCCTCGCGGGAGATGCGCAGTTTCTCTACGTCGGTCAGCGCTGCGGAGGCCTCTATCGCGTGCCCGCGACCGGCGGGGTGTCGAGCAAGTTCCTGAACGCCGCCGTCCAGGACTTCGACATCACGAGCGATCGCGTGGTCGTGATGGAGGACAACGGCTGCCGTTTCGACGAGGCAGCGAAGAGCCAGCCCAACCGCGTTCTGTCAGCCGCGAAGTAGCGTCGCCGGGTGGCCCAGGCCACCCCGGACGCTGGCCGGGCCACCCCGGGCCGATGGCAACTGCGCGGGATCGTTCGGAGGAGGAGTGGCATCGCGCTTGCGAGGCATGCGGCCCATGCGCACTCCTCTCGATCTCGAAGCCTCGTCCGTCGAGGAGCTCCTCGCGGCCGTCATGCAGGGCGGCGCCCGAGCACGCGCCGGTAGCGCGGCGCGGGCGCGCGATCTCGCCATCGATCTGCTCGCCGATCTCGGCGGGCTCGGCGGCCTCGCGCGCTCCACGCCGGAGGAGCTCGAGACACGGCTCGACGGCGCCGTAGACGCGCCCAGCACCGCGCGAGGGATCGTCGCTGCGTTCGAGCTCGGACGGCGGATCGCGTCGGAGCGCGCCAGCGCGGAGGTGATCACGAACAGCGCCGATGTCGCGGCGTGGGGGGTGCCGCGCCTGGGCGGCCTCGATCACGAGGAGCTCTGGCTCCTCGCGCTCGACGGCCGCGCCCACGTGCGCGCCGTGCGCTGCGTGGCAAAGGGCGGGCTCCACGGGATGGGGGTCCGCCCCGCGGATCCGCTGCGGCTCGCGCTCCGCGCCGCGGCCAGCGGCTTCGTTCTGGTACACAACCATCCGAGCGGCGATCCCACGCCGAGCCGCGAGGACATCGTGTTCACGCGGCGCATCGCCGACGCGGCGGCGGTGGTGGGCGTGCCGTTGCTGGATCACGTGGTCGTGACCGCGAGCGGCTTCGCCTCGGTCCCGTTCATCGCGGAGGTGCTGCCCGCCGCACCGCGGGCCGAGGCATGAGTGCTACCAGCCACGTCTCGCTGGAGACTTGGCAGGAATCGTGGTCGAGGCCACGTTCAGGTCGCGGCGTGACAGCGACCGATGAAGCCGCAGTAGATGGCCTCGCAGCGATCGAGCGCGACCCGCGGGAATGCTCCGCTCCAGCGCGCTTCGACGAGGCGTTGGCCCATCGCGGCGAGGCGCGAGCGCACCTCGACGTCGTCGGGCAAGAGGCGCCACTTCGGCTCGGCCGCCGCGCTCGCTCCGCCGAGGTACACGAGGCCGGCGCGGAGCCGCGGCGCGGCAGGAAAGAGCGCGCGAGCCGCCAGCGCGTAGACGTCGAGCTGGAAGCCGTAGGCACCCTCGGCGCCGCTGCGCGCGCTCTTGTAGTCGACGACGTCGACGGTTCCATCCGGCCACGCCACTACCAGGTCCATGCTGCCGTGCAGCATCACCGAGCGGCCCTCGGCATCGTCGACGGCGAGGACGAACGCGACCTCCCGGCGGAGCTCCGCGCCCGCGGCGGCGATGGCGCGCGCGTACGTGCCGTGCAGGAAGCGCGTGACCCGCGCCACGATCGTTGCATGCTGCGCGTGATCGGCGGCCACGCCCTCGGCGGCGAGCGCGCGGCTCGCGGCCGCCTCCGCCTCCTCGCCGGCGAACGCCGAGGTGGGAACGCGCTCGAGCACCGCGTGCGCGAGCGTGCCCTGCGCACGCGCGTCGAGCGCGGCGACGGCCCGCGAGCGGCCCTCCGCGCCGGCGGCGCTGCGCCCGCCGCGCAGGTGCTCGGGCAGCCCGAGCAGATGCACCAGCTCGAAGCGGCGCGCGCAGTGATCGAAATCCGCAAGCGCGGTGGGGGCGATGGGCAGCGAGCGCCACCGCGGAGGCGCGACCGCGCGCAGAGGCGCGGCGGCTGGCGGTGGCTCCGCCACCTGCGCGCCGGGGCGGCGCACCACCGGCGGCGGCACCTCGACGTCCTCGATGGCGAGCGCTGCCTGACGACGCGCGTGATCGTCGCTCGCGATCTGCTCGAGCGCGCCCAGCGTCGACGCGCCGAGGTCCCCCGTGCCCTCCTTCGCGCGACCACCGACCAGGAAGAGCTCGTCCGCGGCGCGCGTGATCGCGACGTAGGCGAGACGCTGCCGCTCCGCGCGCTCGCGGCGGCGCGTGATGGCGTGCGCGCGCGCGAACGACGGCGGCTCGAGGATCACGCCGCCGTCATCCGCTGCGCGCACCGTGATCACGTTCGGCTCGTCCCCGGCGCCGAGCGAGATCCGCGCCGCGCCCTTGTCGCCGCGCGGCAAGCCAGCGCCGATCTCTGGGACGAACACGATCGGAAAATCGAGGCCTTTGCTCGCGTGCACCGTGAGCAGGCGGACCGCGTCGTCGCCCTCGGAGAACGTCGCCGCCTCCGACTCCGCGAGCTCTTGCTCCGAGGCGTCGTCGAGCCAGCGCCGGAACGAGCGCGCATCGGTGTGTCGGTCCGCGATGGCCAGCAGCTTGCGCACGTTCGCGACCCGCTGTTCGCCGCGCGGGAGCTGCGCGAGCACCTCGTCGAGCGCGCGCGCCCGCACCGCTTCGCGGAGGATCGCGCCCGGCCCGAGACGACCCGCGCAGCGCGCGAGCTCCACGACGAGGGCCGCCATCTCCGCGAGCGCGGCGCGATCCTCGTCGTGGATCAGCGAGGGCTGGGGGGGCGCCGTCCACGCGTGGGCCGGTACCAGTCCTTCACCGGCGCGCGTGAGGCCGAGGAGCGTCTCGTCATGGACCGACACCCATGGTCCGCGCAGCACCTCGAGCGCCGCCAGGCGATCGGTGGGCTCGAGCACCAGCGCGAGCAGCGCCGCGAGATCGCGGACCTCGCGGGCACGGAAGAAGCTCTTGCCCGCGACCACGTAGGGGATCTCCGACTGCGCGAGCGCGAAGGCGGTCGCGTCGAGCATGCCGTTGGTGGTGGCGAGCACCGCGATGTCTCGATAGCTCGCGCGCCGCGCGTCCCGACCGATGCGCAGCGCGCCGGCCTGCACGATGCCGCGCACCCGCTCGGCGATCACGAGCGCCTCCTCGAGCCGCGTCGAGCTCGCGCTCTTCGGCGCGATGCGCAGCCACGTGGTGCGCGGCGGCATGGGCAGCGCGTCCGCCGGGGCGGCGCGCTCCGGCGGAACGAGCAGGTCCTCGGTGTCTGGCACGTAGGCGATCTCGAACAGCTCGATCGGTGGATCACCGGGCTGGAAGCGCACCGCGCTGAACGCATTCGCGAACGCAAGTACCTCGGCCACGCTGCGCCGGTTGTGGCGCAGCGCGCAGAAGTCGGCGAGCGGCGCCTCGGGCTCCCAGGTGACGCCGGGAGGGATGCCCAGCGCGACGCGCGCGGGGGCTCCGGCGAGCCCCACCGCGAGCTCCGCGAACACGCCGACATCTGCGCCGCGAAAGCCATAGATCGATTGCTTGCGATCGCCGACCACCAGGAGACCGCCATCGCGCATCGCCGCGAGCGGCGGCACGAGCCCTGCCACGCGCGCTTCGTCGCGCGCCCAGAGGAGCTGCAGCAGGTCGCGCTGCACCCGCGACGTATCCTGGAACTCGTCGACGAGCAGCGCGTCGATGGCGCCGCCTACCTCGGTGGCCACGTCGGGGCGGTCCCGCAGCAGCTCGCGCGCGGCGCGCAGCACCTCGCCGAAGCCGATCGACGCCCGCGTCCGGCTCGCGCGCTCGATCTCGATCTCTGCCGTACCCAGGACGTCGCGCACCAGCCGCGCGTGCTCACCGAAGCGGCGGCGCATGCGGAAGGCGCGCGCCAGGCGACGCCCGCGCTCCTCGTTCGTCACCCCCGGCAGGCTGGCGCGGAAGATCGCGAACGCCTCGACCTCGGGGGACTTCTTGCCCCGCGCGGCGACGCCGCACAGCGCGACCGCGGCCTCCTCGATCGCCGGCTCGTCACCGCGTTGCCATGCGCTCGCGAGCTCCCGCGCCGCGAGGTCGAATTTCGGTGCAGACTGCAGCGATCGCGCGTGCTCCACGAGCTGCCCCAGCCCGCGCTCCAGCTCCTCGGCGTCGCCCGTGGGCAGCGCGAGGTCGCGCGCCGCCCGGCCGTCCTCCTCGAGCTGAACGAGGATGCGCCGCAGCTGCGTGACCAGGCGATCGACTCCGCCCGCCGCCTCCGCCAGCGCCCGCACCGCCGCCTCCGAGGTACCGAGGCGCACCTCGAGCGCGCGGGCGACGGCCTCGTCGGCGCGCGCGCGCGCGTCGGCCTCGCTCGCCAGCTCGAAGCCGGGGCCGAGCCCCAGCTCCACCGCATGCGCGCGCACGATGCCGGTGGCGAAGCTATGGAGCGTGCCGAAGCGCGCCGCCGGGAGCCGCGCGAGGGCGCGCCGCGCGCGGATCCGGATGTCGTCGTCGGCGAGGGGGCGCAGGCTCGCGTGATACGTCGAGGACGCGGGCGTGGTCGCCAGCCGCTCCAGCTCCTGCGTCACGCGCGTCCGGATCTCCGCCGCGGCCTTGCGACTGAACGTGGTCGCGACCACGCGCGAGGGATCGATGGGCGCGCGCGGGCCGCTGCGTCCGCGGACTGCACGATCGGTGACGAGGAGGTGCACCACCACGCCCACCAGCGCGTGCGTCTTGCCCGTGCCCGCGCTCGCGGCGAGCACCAGGTTTCGCGGCAGCGCGGAGAGGCTTCCCGGGTCGACGATCACGAGGGTCCGGTATACCACTCCGGCGCATGGACCCGCGACGACCCTGGCGTAATCGAAGAGGCGTCGTCGATGCGCCTCGATTCGGGCAGGCGGGCTCTGGCTGGTCAGGGCGCGGCGAGCGTCTCGAGATCGCGGACGAGCTCGCTGAAGAACACGCGGTCGATCGCCGCGAGCGGGGTCGGCTCGAGCACCACCTCGTCGTCGCCCATTTCCCCGCCCTCGGCACGCGGCGCGAGCACGAGGATCGGCCCGAGCGTCTGCCGGGGATCGTCCTGCGGCGCGCCGAGGTAGATCCCCGGCTCCAGCGTCAGCAGTGCGGTCGCGATGCGCGTCACCTTCTGCCACGCGTGCACGCGCCCGCCCTGGATCGGGTTGGTCCGCACCCAGCCCAGGCGATCGAGCCCGAGGACCTTCACGCCAGATCGTAGGTCGGCCCCGGGTCGTCCTCGCACGTGAGGCCGTAGGCCTCGTCGTCTGCGGTGAAGAGCCGAGGCTCGTCCGGCAAGAGCCACGCGAGCCCGAAGCGCAGCGCCGGCGGCGCGTGCTCGCGCGCCGCGAGCGCCGCGGCCACGGCACGATCGAGCGGGACCCGGGACGCGCGGAGCGCCGCCCGGAGCGGGATCCCGCGGCGGCGGCAACGCGGCATCGAGCGCATCGAGCACCGCGCGGGCCAGGGGACGTAGTGCTTGCGGCGTGTGCGCGAGGCCGTTCTCCCAGCACTCGCGCTGGGGCGCGGCGGCGACGCGGAGGGCTTTCCACTCCTTCATCCCCCGGAGGGTACCCTGCCTTGCTCTTCCTCGCCCTCGTCGGCGGGGGCCATCGCGAAGCGGGGCTTGCGGCACCCGCCGCTCACATCGCAGAGGCGGCACACTGACTCGCTCGCAGGGATGGGCACGAGCACGCCGCTGCGGGCGCTGGCGATGATCGTCAGCGCGCGCTGCTCGATCTCCGCGAAGCCGCCGGGCACCGCCGCCACCAGCTCCTCCATGCGCGCCGCCGCCTTCGCGCTCGGCTTGTTGCCGGAGCCGACGTCACGCGCCTGGGTGGGCATGTACGCGCCCGTACCCGCGACGCCGAGCGCGCGCGACGCCACGCGCGCGTAGAGCGGAACCTGGAGCGCCGTATCGCCGAGGCCGCTGGCCGATGCGGTCACCGTCGACTTGCTCCGCTTGTAGTCGATGACCCGCAGGGAGCCCGCGTCGTGCGCGCGGTCGACGCGGTCGATGGATCCCCGCAGCGCCAGGCGCAGCTCCCCCTCCGCGAGCACGAACACCGGCCACGCCTCCTCCGCGCGCGAGCCGAACGGCTGCTCGGCGAGCGCGAAGTCCCACGCCTCGT
The DNA here is from genome assembly GCA_043736975.1 of Polyangiaceae bacterium. GTDB lineage: Bacteria > Myxococcota_A > Polyangia > Polyangiales > Polyangiaceae > Labilithrix. Next base: position 1,465 of record JAYTBL010001000.1, on the reverse strand, counting down.
CATCGATGGCCACGCGCAGCACCGCGCGCACCGCGTCGCGCACGCGGAGCCGCACCACCGCTCGCAGCGCGGCATGGCCCTGCCAGCGCTCGAGGACGGCATCGGCCGCCGCCTCGCCGCGCGTCACGATCGCCTCGGCGGGACGCGGGCGCTGCGGCCAGAGCTCCTTGGTGGCGAGGAATGCGGCGGCCAGCGCCTCGTGGATGAGCGTGCCCTCCTCCCGCGCATCGGGCAGCTCGGTCATGAGGTCGGACTCGCGCGCGGCGAGGACCACCTGCGCGTAGCCTTGGAAGCTGCAGCGCGCGAAGCGCTCGAGGCCCGTCACCGCGAGCGCGCGATCCGCGCCGCCGGTCTCCGCCACCAGGAGGTGCGTGCCGGCGGGCGGCGGCGCCAGGTCTCCGACCACCTCGGAGCGCGGCCGCGCGGGATCGAGGAAGAAGCCCTCGCGCTCGCGCTCCCGCGCCACGCGCACGCGAACGTCCGCGCCCGACCGGAGGGGCGCCTCGGCTTCGGAGCTCACCACGGGCACACCCGCCCGCGCCAGCGCGTCCACGACGGTGGAGGGCGCGAGCGGCGCGCCTGCCCCGTCCTCCCGCGTGAACGCGAGGATCACGAGCTTCGCCTCGGACGCCGCCACCGCGAGCGCGGTCAGCTCGCGGGCCCTGGTCGCGCCCTGGGCTGGCGCCAGGAACGCGCCGCGGCTCGCCTTGGCGATGGCGTCGGCGAGCGACTCGGAGACCAGCGCGTCACGCGTATCGTCCCGCGGGATCAGGCCTTCGTTGGCATCGAGCACCACCAGGAGATCGAGCTCGTCCCCCGCGACGTCGGCGAGCCGCGCGATGCGCACCGCGGCCGCGCGGCCCGCGCCTGGCTGCGAGGCCCCGGCATCGAGCAGCTCCACGAGCTCGAGCCGAAACGCCGCCGCATCGATGAGCTGGTCCAGCGCCCCCGCGCGCTGGGCGGTGGTCTCGTAGAGATCGAGCGCAGACACCAGCGCATCCCAGGCGCGCGCGTCGCGCGCGATGGCCAGCCGCTCGGCCCGCGGGACGCCGCTGGGCACGGCATCGCTCGTGAATGATGCGAGCCCGCCGCGACCCGCGCGCGCGCCGATGCCGAGCGCCATCCACAGCGCCCGCGCCGCCCCCACCTGACCGCCGCGCGTGCTGGCCTGCTGCGCGCGCGAGAGGATCTCTGCGAGGCGTGTGGCGAGCGCGATGTCCTGCTCGTGCTCGGCCTCGTCACCCTCGCGCGCCGGCCGCCCGGCGCGGCGCGCGGTGGCGGTGCGCACCAGCCGCACCGCGGCATCCTCGCCCGCCGCCGTGGCCGACGACTCGAGCACGCGCGCCAGGCGCGCGATCCGACGCTTCCCGTCGCGCCGCTCCTCGCCGGTCACGCGCGGGGCGTCGAGCCAGCCGGAGCGCAGCAGCTGCGCGACGGTGTGGCGATCGAGCGAGCTCGCGGCCTC
>JAYTBL010000999.1:0-14483 GCA_043736975.1 Polyangiaceae bacterium | reverse complement strand
ATACGCTCGACTTCCGACTACCGGCGAGCGCCAGAGCCACGTCGTTCGGCGTGCCCGGCGATCGGACCATCACCTCGTCGGCGAAGGGCGAGCGCCTGCTCGCCGGCGTCTACACGGAGTGGGAGCTCACTCCCTGGCGGGGCGGCCGCGTGGTGCCGGGGTTCCGCGCCGACCACACGAGCGACACGAAGCGCACCGACCTCTCGCCTCGGATCAACGTCCGTCAGGAGCTGACCAGCGGTGACCACGGCACTGCGCTGAAAGGAGGAGTCGGCCTGTTCTTGCAGCCGCCGTCGCTCTTCGAGAGCGCCCCCACCTTCGGGCAGCGCGGGCTGCGGTCGAAGCGGTCGGTGCACTACGACGTGGGCGCCGACCAGCAGCTCACGCGCGAGCTGAAGCTCTCCCTGGACGGCTTCTACAAGAGCTTCGATCGCCTGGTGGTGGCCGGCGCCGGCAACTCCGGAGAGGGCCGGGCCTTCGGCGTCGAGTCGCTCCTGCGCTATCAGGGGAGCGACCGCTTCTTCGGGTGGGTTGCGTACACCATCTCGCGCAGCGAGCGACGCGACTCCGGCGCCGGACTTTGGCAATCCTTCCAGTCCGATCAGACCCATATCCTCACCGCGCTCGGCAGCTACGCGCTGGGTCGCGGTTGGCGCGTGGGCGGTCGCTTCCGTCTCGTCTCCGGCAATCTCTACACCCCCACCGCCGGGGGCGCCTACAACGCGACGGTAGGCACCTACCTCAACGCCGACAGCACCGCGACCTACTCGGCGCGCCTGCCGCTGTTTCACCAGCTCGATCTCCGCGTCGACAAGACCTGGACGTTCCGCGACTGGTCACTCACCGGCTACGTCGACATCCAGAATATCTACAACCAGCGCGCGGCGGAGGACGTCACTTACAACTACGACTACACATCCTCTGCTTACCTAGAAGGACTGACCATATTCCCAAGTATCGGAATCCGGGCGGAGCTATAGAATGCATTCATCACCCTCCAAGATCGGACCGGCGATTGGCCTGGTGCTGGCGCTCGCCTCCGCGTGTAGCGAGGACTTCGCGCCCGCCAACCAGATCAGCGGCGTGCGGATCCTCGCCACCCAGGCCAGCCTCCCCTACGCTCGGCCCGGCGAGCAGGTCACCCTGACCACGCTGGCGCTCGACGGGCGCACCGATCGCTCGCGGCCGATGCGCGTGGCCTACCTGAAGACCCCGTGCACCAACCCGAGCGATGACGACCCGACCGCCTGCTATGCCGGGATCGCGGCGAGCTTCCCCCTGGGGACCAACCTCGACGCATCGCTCGCGGCGACCGACACCTTCTCCTTCACGATGCCGGCCGACGCGATCACGGCACACGCGCCAGCACGCGGCGGCGACGGCTACGGCGTGGCGTACGTCTTCGTGATCGCGTGCGCCGGCCATGTCGAGCGCGTGGAGACGCGCGCCGGCTACCCGGGCGAACCACCGCTCGGCTGCTTCGACGCGGGCGGCAGACGGTTGGGGCGCGAGGACTTCGTCTTCGCCTTCGCCCGCGTCTATGCCTATGCCGATCTACGCAACCAGAATCCGTCGATCGGTTCGCTCACGCTCGAGGGCGTGACCGTCGACGAGCGCGTGGGCATCGTGCGCGATCGCTGCACCGCCAACGCCGACCAGGACTGCGCAAAGTCCTACCTCGACGTGAACACCGATTCCCAGGTTCAGGAGGAAGACCCCGCAGCCTCTTCGCCAGGGCTGACCTTCCGCGAGCAGGTCTGGGTCAGCTACTTCCTGACCGGCGGCAAGATGGAGGACGACATCTCCATCCTCTACGACTCCCGGGACGGCAAGATCCCGAAGAGCCGCAGCGCGCTGACGACGCGCAGCCCCGCAGGCCGTTACCTGCTCTACGCGGTCTTGCACGACAACCGTGGTGGAGTTTCCTGGAAGAGCTATTCGCTCGAAATCCGCTGACCCGAGGAACTGACGATGATCGAAACATTCAAGAACGTGATGATTCGCTCCGGGGCGACGTGGGTGCTCTACTTGCTCATAGCGCTCAGCGTGCTCTGCCTCGCGATTGCCATCGATCGCGCGCGAGCGTTCTGGACGCGTCGTGACGACGTCCCGCGGCTGACGCGCGAGCTGCACCGCCTCCTCGACGCCGACGACGAGGCGGCGGCGAGGATCCTGCTCGCGCAGTCCCCCAGCGTCGAGGCCTCGGTGGCGGCGGCGGGCCTCTCCCTCTGGCACCACGGCGGGTCCGCGGTGCGGGAGGCGATGGCCGCCGCGATCGGCCGGGAACGCGCACGGCTCGAGCAGCGGCTTGGCTTCCTCGGGACCGTGGGCAACAACGCGCCGTTCGTGGGCCTGCTGGGCACGGTCATCGGCGTCATCGGCGCGTTCGAGGCGATGGGCCACGGCGGGGCCAGCGAGTCCGCGGCGTCACTCGCGCCCGAGCTCGTCATGAGCAACATCGCCGAGGCGCTGGTCGCCACCGCGGTGGGGCTGGTGGTGGCGATCCCGGCGGTCGCGCTCTTCAACTACTTCCAGGGAGCGCTCACCGCGACCATGGAGAGCGCCGAGACGCTCGGCCACGTGGTCCTCGCGCACCTCGGTGATGCTGCGCCGCCGCCGCGCGCGTCGGAGGAGCGATAGCCATGGGAGGCGGTGCAACGAGGCGCGGGCGCGCCGGCGCGATCACCGGGATCAACGTCACGCCGCTCGTCGACATCACGCTCGTCCTGCTCATCGTGTTCATGGTCACCGCGAAGCTGATCGTGAACCGCCATGCCCTGAGCGTCGATCTGCCGAAGGCCGCATCGGGCAGCGCGATCCAGGAGATCCTCAGCGTGGTGCTGACCGCCGAGGGCAAGACGCAGGTCAACGGCACGACGGTCTCAGGAGACGAGGCGCTCGCGGCCTCCACCCGCGCTTCGTACGCCAAGGACCACGAGGTACGGGCGGTGATCAAGGCCGACGGCACCGTCCCCCATGCCCGCGTCATGCAGGTGCTCGACGTGCTGCGCCAGAGCGGGATCGCGAAGGTGGCGTTCGGCGTCGTGCCCCTCCCGGCGGACGGGAAGCTGCGGGATCAGCCGTGACCGCGCTCGCCACTCCCGATGGCCTGTCGCGGCTCTTCGCCGAGCGCCCCTCGGAGTCCACGTCGACGGTGTGGGCGCTGCTCGGTGCGTGCACTCTGCACGTAGTCATCGCCGCCGCGCTGCCGCATCATGCGCCGCCCCTGCGCGCCCCTGCGCGCGCCGCCACGCAGATGGTCGATATCGATCCTCCTCCTCCGCCGCCGCCGCTCGCCGAGGCGCCGCTTCCCGCTCCGGCGGCCCCTGCGCCGGCGGCCCCGCGCTCGCCGCCGCCGCCCCCTGCCCAGGCCGCAGCGGTGCTCACACAGAAGGAGGATCCCAGCGCGCCCGCCGATCTGACGAACGCCATCGTGGTCGGGTCGGCCGAGACCTATGTCGGCGGCACCAGCAGCGCGCTCGGGACCTCGCGGCGGACGGCGACGGGAGCGTCGACCGCGACGACCGGCGCGGGCGCCAGCCCCTCGCCCGCCGCGCCGGCGGCAGGCCCCGATCGCTCGCAGCGCGCCCGGCTGGCGGAAGGGAGCGCCTGGAGCTGCCCGTTCCCCGCCGAGGCCGACGTCGTCGCGATCGACCATGCGGTGGTCACGCTGCGTATCGCCGTCGACCCCAGCGGCGCGCCGACCGCCATCGCGATCGCCGCCGATCCTGGCCACGGCTTCGGTCGCGAGGCGCGCGCCTGCGCGCTCTCGAAGCGCTACGCGCCCGCGCTCGACCGCGAGGGACGTCCCATCGCCGGGACCTCCCTCGTCAACGTGCGCTTCGATCGGTGAGTCAGATCTCGCCGTAGGCGCGCGCGACCACGCGGCGGACCACCGTCTGGGTCCCCGTGTGCTCGAAGGTGTTGGTGGCGAGATCGAGCGCGGCGGCCGCGAGGTCGAGCTTGTCGTCGGCGAGCGCGACGTACTCCTTCACCTTCGCCAGCACGCTCTCCTGGGAGATGCCATGGCTCGCGACCATCCCCTCGAGGTGCCCGCGGGACTCCTCGAGGTTCTTCTTGATGGTATCGCGCTGCTCGCCGAGTCCGCCGGGCAGGTGCGCGGAGACGAACTGAAAGGCGCGGCTCTCCTGGAGGCTCTCGAGCGGACCGTCGAGGGCCTCGAGGATCTTGAGGATGAAGTCCGGGCCGAGCGGCAGCACGCAGTCGATGGCGAGCCACGACGCGAGGCGGATCTTCTCCTCCTTGCCGTAGTTCACGAGCGCCGCGGCGAAGTCGGAGACGCTGTCGCCGGGCAGGCCGTTGGTCAGCGTGAAGGCCACGAGCTCGCCCGCGAGCTTCACGCCAGCGTCGATGGCCTGCGTGGTATCGGGCTTCGGCGTCACGTCGCTGAGGAACGAGAGAATCTCGAACCGCTGGCCCGCCATGCTCGCGAGCGCGGCGACGCCCGCGACGGTGCTCGCGGAGTCGATCCCCTTGAAGACAGAGATGGCGCGTTGGTAGCCGGTGCTCTCATCGGCGAACAGCTGCATGGCGCGCTCGCCGACCTGCTGGATGATCGCCTCGTCCGACTCGCCGGTGACGTCCTTCACCATCTCCTCGAAGACGGTGATGTTGCGCCACTCGCCGGGCACGAAGGTGTCGAGCGCGTCGAGGATGTGGGTGGTGAGGCTGGTCTGCGGGAGGGCCTCGAGGACGGTGTAGAGCGACTCGGTCATAGCGAGCTAAGTCCTTTCAGATCGAACGTGGCGAGGATGGCCTTGCGGGCCTCGTGGTCGAGCGTGGGGCTCGCCACCTTCACCTGGAAGCGCTTGTTGACGAGCGCGGTCGTCTGGTTGTTGCCGACCTTGAGGGTTGGATAGCCCTCGACCTTCTCGGTTGCAGCGTCGAACTTGTCGCGCGCGGTGGCGAGGCGCTCGGTGTCGGAGATCGAGAGCTGCGCCACCTCCTTGCCGTCCTTCTGCAGCTTCGCCTCGGCGTAGTTCTCCTTGTCGGCGGAGTAGATGCGCTTGAAGCCGCCTTCGCCGTCCTTGGGGAAGAACTTGTTGAAGGTGCCGACCGCGATCGGCGCCGCCGAGCTCGACGTGGCGATGTTGACGGTCACCGCGCCGGCGTCGTCCCAGCGGGTGGATTTCGGCTCGTCCTTCTTGCATGCCGCGCTCGAGAGACCGAGGGCGAGCGCCGCGACCAGGATCCAACGTCCGTTCATGGCCACCTTTGTCGCCCGGAGGTCGCTGCGGCGCAAGCCCGCGGGACGCGGGAACCGGGTCGTGATATGCCACCGCCTTCCTCAAAGGAGCTTCCAGACATGCGAAACTACGTGCGCGTACTGCTGTTGGCCGTCGCGGTGTCGACGGCGTCGGTTGGCTGCGGAAACAAGGCCGCCGAGGCCCAGAAGGAGGCGGACCAGAAGGCCGCCGAGGCGGTCAAGGCCCAGAAGGAGGCCGACGACAAGGCCGCGGCCGAGAAGAAGGAGGCCGAGGCCAAGGCGATGAAGGAGAGCACCGCCGCCAAGGCGAAGCTCCAGAAGGAGTTCGACGCGGCCGGCCGCAAGATCACCTACCTCAAGGAGAAGGTCGCCAAGGCCACCGGCCCCGCGAAGAAGAACGCCGACGCAGCGGCCACCGAGGTCGAGACCCGCAGCGCCGCCGTGAAGGCGTCGATGGCCAAGCTCGAAGGCGCGACCGGCATCGCGTTCGACACCGCGAAGACGCAGGTCGAAGCCGACACCGCCGCGCTCAACAAGGCCGTCGACGCGCTCGAAGCAACGCTCAAGAAGTAGGAAGAGAGAAGAGGCAAGCCATGGCTGACTACGAGCACAACTCCGAGAAGTTTGGTTACATCAACCTCGAGGAGCTCGAGGGCGTGCAGGACGCGCTGACCAAGCTCGGTTACGAACCGGGCAAGGTCGACGGCAAGGACGGCCCGAACACCCAGAAGGCGGTTCGCGAGTTCCAGGCGCACGCGTCGATCGCGATCGATGGCATCGTGGGCCCGAACACGCGCCAGGCGCTGGTCGACGAGCTCGCCACGAAGTCGGGAGACGCGCCGCCGGCGGAAGCAACCTAGCTTCGCTCCGAGGTCGGGGGGCTGCGGAGGGGAGCGGTCCTACCCGGCGCGACACCGATGGTCGCGATCGGCGAGCATCGCGCCGCGCAGCATCACAACGCCGGCCGCGCGATCTCCGGGTGATGGCCGGTCGCGACCAGCCAGCGCTCGAGCGGGCGCCCCGGATGCGGGTCGGTGCGGTACAGGTCGCCGGCGGTGAGGTCGTACTTGTTGCCGTCGCCGCGATCGAGGCCGACCCACAGCGCGCCGCCCCCGAGCGCGAGCCCGGTGATGGTGCGCTCCGGGTACTCGAGGTTCGCGGCGGTGTCGCGCGATGGCCACGCGATGACCACCGCCAGCTTGTCTCCCGCCTGCAACGCCACGAGCGTGCCGCGCTCGCTCGCCGCCACGGCCTTCAGCAGCGTGCCGCCGAGGCCCGTCACGCGCCGCACCGCGGACTGCGGATCGACGGCATGCAGCGCGCTCCCCGCGGTCACGAGCCACTCTGCGCCCGGCGCGCGTTCGACGAGCGCCGTCACCGCCGCGCCCTCGCTCGCCACCTGCGCCCAGCGGATGACCGCGCCGCTCGCGACGTCGAGGATCGCGACCCGGCCATCCGGAAACCCCGCCGCGAGCTGGCGGTCGTCGCGCGAGAAGCGCAGCGCCGTCGCGCCCGCGATCGCCTGCGCGCGCTGGCCCTGCGCATCGAGCAGGTGGATGCGGTCCGGCGCTGCCACCGCGCAGCCGCTGCCCCACGCCAGCGCGAGCTGCGTCCCGCCCGGCATCGACGCCTGCCCCACCGGCGCGCCATCTCGCCCGCTCCAGAACGCGACGTTGCCTCCCGCGTTGAGCGTCGCGAGCATCGTGGCCCCACCGGCGAGCGCGAGGACCTGTCCCTCGAGCGGCCGTCGCCAGGTGGGCGCGTCGATCTTGGGATCCCACGCCAGGAGCTCGCCGCGGTCCACCGCTGCGAACCCCGCTGCTGACCAGGAAAAGAGGCTCATGGCGGGAGAGTGCCGAAAGGTCGACGGGTCGCCAAGAGAAGATTCTGCCACCGATGCGGGAATCCGAGTGGACGCCCGTTGGCGATGCGGCATGCTCGGCGCCATGCTGCCACGAGCCCCGGCGCTGGGTCCTCGCCTTGTCCCGCTCCTCTGTCTTCTCGCACCGATCGCGATCAGCGCCGCGTGCGACGACGACCCGCTGCGCCGCCAGCTGGTCGAGCTTCGCGGGACCGAGGCCTCGGTGCGCATCACGCTGGCGCCGTTCCAGCTCGCGATCGTCGACGCCAAGGGCATCGTCACGCTCGCCACGGTGCCCGCGAGCGAGGACAACCGCTACGGAACGCCGGGGGCCACGCGCGACGAGGGCCTCGACAACGTGAAGGTGCTACCGGGCTGGGATGGCTTCGTCCCCGAGGAGAAGCCGTGGACTCACCCGCCCAGCGCCGAGCTGATCGCCCGCAGCGAGACCGGCGCGTCGTTCGCGCTCGCGTCGGAGGGCGGCACCGTCATCGTCGACGTGCGCCTCGAGGGAGCGAAGGTGTCGATCACCACCACCGCCTCGGGCGACGGGTGGAACAAGACCGCGCTCTCGTTCTTGCTCCGTCCTGACGAGCACTTCTTCGGGCTCGGCGAGCGCTTCGCGAGCCTCGATCACCGCGGCCTCTCGCTCTACTCGTGGTCGGAAGAGGGCGGTTTGGGCGGCGGCGAAGGCAAACCGCGCGACGAGGTCACGCCGTATCCGAACGGGCCGTCGATGACCTACTTCCCGGTCCCGTTCTTCCTCTCGAGCGCCGGCTACGCGGTCCACCTCGCCACCACCTACCGCACCGAGCTGCACCTCGGCAGCGAGCGGCCCGAGGCCTGGCGCGCGGCGGCGAACGCCACGAAGCTCACCACCGTCGTCTACGTGCACGACGATCCGCTCGCGTCGCTCGACGACTTCACGCGCGACACCGGGCGCCCGCTGGTGCCCGCGCGCTGGGTCTTCGGGCCGCGCCGGCGCGTGAGCAGCGGGCAGATGGCGCTGGGCGTGCCCGAGTACCAGCTCCTGCGCGACAAGCACGTCCCCACCACGGGCCTCGACGACGCCGTGCACCTCCTGCCTGCCCGCTCCGAGCTGGGACGCGAGCCCGAGCTCCGGCAGTGGATCGCGAACGCCCACGACGCCGGCTTCAAGGTGATGGCCTACAACAACCCGTACGTCTCCACGTCGATCGGCGCGGCGAAGGACGATCTCGCGTACGGCGCCGCCCGTGGTCTCTTCGCGATGACCCCCGAGGGCACGATCGCCGAGACGTTTTTCATCTCCGGGGAGCCGCAGACGCTGGCCACCATCGACCTCACGAAGCCCGAAGCGGTGACGTGGTTTCAGGATCTGCTGCGGCGCTCGCTCGCCCTCGGCTACGACGGCTGGATGCACGACTTCGGGGAGTACGTGCGCCGGCCGTGGAAGTTCGCCGACGGCCGCAACGGCGAGGCGGTGCACAACGAGTTCCCCGTGCTCTCGGCGAAGGCCGCGCACGATCTGCTCGTCGCCGAGAAGCGCGACGACTTCCTCTTCTTCGTCCGCTCCGGATACACCGGCACGCAGCAGTACGTGCCGGCGGTGTGGGGCGGCGACGCCGAGGCCACGTTCGACGAGGCGCAGGGCATCCCCTCGGCGCTCCGCAGCGGACTCAACCTCGGGCTGAGCGGCGTCCCCTACTGGGGCAGCGACGTGAGCGGCTTCAAGTGCCTGACCGACTTCCCGCGCGACAAGGAGGTGTACTTTCGCTGGGCGCAGCTGGGCGCGGTGTCGCCAATCATGATGGAGCAGAACGCGTGCGCCAACCCCGTCGGCCCCCGGCGCGAGAAGTGGAAGCTCTGGAACGACCAGGAGACCATCGATGGCTACGCCGCGATGGCGCGCCTCCACACCCGGCTCGCGCCCTACTTCGAGGTGCTCGCGCGCGAGGCGCACGTGAGCGGCATCCCGGTGATGCGGCACCCGTTTCTCTATCACCCGCGCGAGGCCGAGGTGTGGAGCACGGAGAGCTCGTTCTATCTCGGCCCCTCGCTCTTCGCTTCGCCGGTGGTTCAGCGCGGCGTGACGACGAAGGACACGTGGCTGCCGCCGGGCCTGTGGGTCGACCTCGAGGATCACGCCGTGCTCACCGGCGGCAAGCGCGTCGCGATCCCGGCGCCGCTGGCGAAGCTGCCGCTGCTCCTGAAGGACGGCGGCATCGTCCCGCTGCTCGACGCGTCGATCGAGACGCTCGCGCCGGCGAAGGATCCGAAGGTGATCTCGCCCGACCAGGTCGCCGATCGCCTGGATGTGCTGGTCGCGCTCTCGCCGGGCAAGGAGGCGCGCATCACGCTCGCCGACGGCACGGAGCTGGTGGCGAAGCGCAAGACTAGCAACGGGGGCCCCAGCGCGCTCGCCCAGGTCACCCCCGAGCAAGTCGCCCTCTGTAGCGGGCTCGCCGCGAGCAGCGGCTGCTTCGCCGTGGGCGACGAAGGAATGGTCTCTCGCCTCCGCGTCACCACGCCGCTCGCGACCGATTCCGACCTCTCGCTGGATGACGTGGAGCTGCGCGTCGCGAAGGGCAGCGTCCTGCGGCGCGTCCGCTGGGATGTGATGCGCCCGAAGCTCTAGCGATCGGAACGATAGGCGTCGACGATGAAGGAGGTCCAAGCCTGCAGGTAGCCCTCGCCGCGTTCGGCTGACGCCTGCGAGGGATCGCCGACCACCCCCTCGGGCGCGTGGTCGCGGAGGCTCGGGTAGAACAGGCGTTGAGGCTCGGGCACGTCGCCGGAGACGCCGCCGCGAAGCTCGCCCCAGCGCAGGGCGTCGGGGCGGAGCGCAGCGATGATCGAGGTTTCGAACTCCCCGGCGTGATGCCCAGCGGCGCCGGGCGGGGCGCCCGCGCGTGCGCTCGCTTCCTGCCATAGGCGGCCGAGCGCGTCGATTCCGTGAACGATTGTCAACCGGGCGGGGAGCGCTCGTTCTCGGAGCGTGGCCTCGGCAGCCGCGAGCGTGGTGTCGTTTCCGCCGTGAGCCGAGAAGACGGCCACGTGATCGAAACCGTGCGCGACCAGCGAGGCGATGACGTCCCCCAACAGGACCGTGAGCGTCGACGACGCGATCGAAAGCGTGCCGGCAAACGCCAGGTGCTCGCTCGAGCAACCGATGTTCAGCGTCGGAGCTTGCAGTGCCTCGGGGACGCGTGCGCAGAAGCGCGAGGCAAGCGCCTCGGCGATCCAGGAGTCGACCGCCAGAGGCATGTGAGGCCCGTGCTGCTCGGTCGCGCCGAGCGGGACCACCGCCGTCCGGCACCCTGCGCCGACCTGCGTCGCGATCTCCGGCCACGTCAGCTCTTCGAGCCGACGACTCGCGGCCGAGCGCGGAGCGAGCTCGGGATCGCCAGGGTGACCGGCGAGATCCTCGACCGAGCCGAGCCCGTAGAGCGGACCGTCACGGCCCTTGCCCGGCCACTGTTGCTGATCGAGGCGTCGCGCGGCGATCGACGCCAGCACCAGCTCGTTGATCATCGCCTCGTGCTCGAGCACGGCGAGCGGGCCTTCGAGATGGGCATCGAACCGCAGCCAGCGGTGCTGACTCTCCGAGACCTGGCGGGCGCGCGCAAAGAGGGCATCTTCGTGAGGGCCGCCGTGCCCCAGCGCGATGAAGGTGCGCGGCTTGCCCGACGCCTCCTGGATCGACCCGTGCGCGAGCTCCAGAGCGTCGACCGCCTGGGGCCAGGGAAGGTACATGCCCTCTTGCACCTTCCCGCACAAGTTGTGCGCGTGCTGCGCGTAGCCGCTGGTCCCCACGATCGTGATGGGGTCCGCAAAGACGCGTGCGTCGACCCCTTCGAGGGAAGCCCTTGCGCGCGACGCGGCGCTCTCCACGGCGCGAGCGATCGGCTCGGGCGTGACGTCGACCTCCACCCCGGCGGCGTGCGCGATCCGCAGCGCGACCGCGAAGCCGACCATCGGCCCGACGACGCGCATCAGAACTTCGTATTCGGGCGCGCACGGCATTCGAACGACGATCGCGCCAGCGCTGGCCGCCGCGCGAACCGCAGCGGCGCGCTCGGCGGAGTCGCCCTCCGCGGCCGTGACCAGGACCAGCGCTCGGTAGCTCCTGGCGTGAGCAAGCGGGAAGCGCGCGTTGGGCGACAGCCCTTGAGAGAACACGACCAGGACGTCATCCTTGGGGACGCTGTCCGACCTCGGCGGCACGAGGAACGAGCCCGTGGGAACGTCCCATGATGGGAGCCCAGCATGGGTTCGTAAGAGCCACGACAGGTATCTCGCGTGCGCGAGCGAGCAACCTACGCCGGTCGTCACGACCGCGCGTGCGGAGCGGAGCGCACGAGTCACCGCGTCGAGCGCAAGAGGTGCGGTCAGTGCTTCCCGAAGGGCAGCCGGGAGGCGCGCCTGACGCCCGCGGAGGATGGCGAGACCATCATCGCTGCGCTGGTCTACGCTCATGACCGCATCCTGGGCTCACGATAGGCGTGAAGGAGCTCCCAGTCATCACTCGAACCTGCGCCCGCCGACGCCCCTCGCGCGATCAAGCGGCCAGGACCGCCAGACCCGCGCCTGAGAGCAGCGCACCGGCGATCGCCAGGCGCCGAGGGCGCTCTCCAAGGACGATCCACGCGTAGAGGACGGTCAGGGTCGAGGCGAGGCTGGCCACCGGCGCCACCAGCGCCATCGGGGCAAAGCGCCGCGCGAACACGAGGGCAACGAAGCCGATCGTCTCCACGGCGCCGGTGGCGAGGACCAGTCCCCACGCGGCACGCGGCGGCGCTCGCAGGTCGACTGCGGCAAACTTGCCGACGGCCAGCGACAGCAGGATGCCGAGCACGAAGACCACCACCGTCGCGCCGAAGGCTCCGGTCGCCGGCGCGATCCGGCCCATCGCCGGCACCATGACGCCGAACCCCAGCGCCGATCCGAAGGCCGCGCGCAGCGCCCAGGGCGACGGCGTCTTTCCCACCACCGGCCTGGGCAGCGCCACCAGGATGACTCCCAGCAGCACCGCCGCGGCAGCGAGGATCTGGCTCCCCAGAAGCACCTCGCCGAGGAGCGCGACCGACACGACGCCCGCCACCAGCGGCCACGCCGAGACGATGGGGACGGCGACCGTGAGCCCCTCGTTCGTCAAGGCGAAGAAGAGTCCGACGTAGGCGAGGACCCCTGCCAGCGCGGCTGCTGCGGCCCACGCGGCTACCGTGGGGGTGAGCGGCGCCGGCCTCGCGTCGAACAGCAACGCGCAGGGGGCAGCCAGCACCGCGCCCGCCCCCAGCGACCAGATCATCGCCCGCGGAGGCCCGATGAGCTTTCCCACCTTCTGGGTGAGGACGTTGCCCGCGGCCCAGCTCACGCTGGTGACGAGCGCCAGCAGAACGCCCAGCCAGAGCACCTCGTGCGAGCCCGGGCTCAGTGGGCCGGGCCCTTTCCGTCGGGGTCGTACTTTCGATCCTTCATCGCGTCGAAGTACGCGAGCAGCTCGTCGAGGTCCGCCTCCGTCAAGGCGGGGTGGGGCGGCATGTTGCCGTAGCGGAAGGTGAGCGGGTTCTTGATGTAGGCCCGGATCTGCGGCCGCGGTCGGTACTCGACGATGCTCTGCGGGACGTTGAGCTCCGGGCCGACGCGGCCCCCCTCGCGGTTCATCGCATGGCAGGAGATGCAGCTCGCGCGAAACCGCCGAAACCCGGCCATCGCCGGTGCACCCGAGGAGAGCCCGCTCGGCATGGTGTGAGAGAACGTGACGTCGAACGGGGCGATCTCGATGGTGGCGAGCTGCCAGGGACGAGGGTGACTATCGAGCGATCGCTGCGAGGGCTCGCGCCACACGAGATAGAACGGCGCCGGGCTCACGGCCTGCGGACCGATCGGCTGCCAGCCTGGAACGTCCACGTCGGCGACCGCCAGGTAGCCGCCCTTCTCGAGCAGCTTGGCGCCGGGGAGCGGCACGGTGTAGCCGTCGCGCGCGCGCAGGACGAAGTCGAGCTTCTCGAGCTCCGCTATCGGCGCGCCGAAACCAGCCACCAGCGTCGCCGCGAGGGGCAGCGCACGGAACGTCTTGGGGCGGTTGTAGTAAGGGTCGAAGGCCGTCCAGGTCTCCGGCGCCACGGCGGCCTCGAGCGCGGCGCGGCTCAGCGTCCTCACCTCGCGCCCGTCGCGCACGAAGGCGAGCACCGCGGGCGGGCCCTCGGCAATGCCGGCATCGGGGCTCGGCGGGGCAGGATCCGATCGGCGGCAGGCCACCACGACCAGCAACGCGAGGGCGAGGCACGTCACGCGGATCATTGCTTGACCTCGGCCGGAGCTCGCCACGCCACGAAGCCGATGAAGAGGCCGTAGTACATGACGTTGGGCACGAGCCGCAGCGCGAAGCCCGCGTCCACCCCGACCATGATGATGAGGTCGGCGACGAGCCAGAGCGCGTACTGGGCGATCTCGAAGTTGGTGACGGCAACCAGCCAGGCCCGCACCGCTGGCGGAGCCGCCGCGAGCCGCCGCGGGAGGGCCAGGAACCGCAGCCCGATCACCAGCGCGAGGATCAGCGCCTCGTACGTGGCAAACGACCAGCGGCCGGCGAAGCGCGCCGGCGCAATGGTCCGAAGAAGCTGCATGGTCAGCGGCACGATGGCCATCCAGCCGAATGCCGTCCCCCAGGCAGACCACGCGGTCGCCTCGCGCGCCCGGGCCGTGGGGCGCCGCGCGAAGCGCTCCACGAGGAGGAAGTAGCGAAAATCCCCGAGCAAGACGAAGAGCAGCGCCACCGCGTCCTTCCAGGGAGAGTCGTCGCGAAGCGGCGACCAGGCCCCGGCGTTCAGCGCGTCGCCCAGGATCTCGAGGGTGAACAGCGCGACGAAGGCCACCAGAAAGGACTGGCCTCGCGCCCACCACGCAAAGCCGCCGAAGCTGATGACGGCAACCGCGAAGGTCGCGACCCAGGGGCTTCCGTAGATGGACTCGAACATGGGGGACGGCCGGGCCGAGCGGATGGTAGGGGAGTCGGCGTCCCGCAGACAGGGCTCGCGCGCCCAGACAAAACGGCAAACGCCGACCCTCTCGCGAGAGCCGGCGTCTGGCTGAGATGGCGGCCTCGCGAGAGGCGCGCCAGAGGATCACACGCGGCGGCGCTTCGGGGGGCGGCAGCCGTTGTGCGGGACGGGAGTCACGTCGCGGATGAGCGTGACCTTGAAGCCTGCCGTCTGGAGGGCGCGGAGCGCGCTCTCGCGACCGGCGCCGGGGCCCTTCACGAAGATCGCGACGGAGCGCATGCCGTGCTCCATCGCCTTGCGCGCGGCCTCCTCGGCAGCGAGCTGGGCGGCGAAGGGCGTCGACTTGCGCGAGCCCTTGAAGCCGCGCGAGCCAGCGCTCGACCACGCAACGGTGTTGCCGTTGACGTCC
>JAYTBL010000998.1:0-2605 GCA_043736975.1 Polyangiaceae bacterium | reverse complement strand
CCGAGGTGGTCCTCGCGCCGGGCCGCTCGCCCACGGCGCGGCCGTCCGCGACCTCGCTCCTGGAACGCGCGAAGCCCGCCGGCCGGCGCATCCTCGAGCAGGTCATCGCCGCACGCTGATCGACCCGATCTCGAAGGCAGGTGTCATCGGGAGGACCCAGTCGTGCCGGCCGCCGTCTCCAAGAGACTTCCTTCTATTCCGCGGCCTCTTCCACCAGGCATCCGACCTCGGTCTCCGTCGATCCGCAGGTCCCACCGAACGCTGCCGCGCAATCGAGCGCGTAGAGTGCTTGCCCCGCGCAGAACACGACGAACTCGTCGACGCAGACGCCCTTACCCTCGTCGTCCGCCGTGCAGACCTCCTCGGTCTTCGAGGCGCTCGACTGATTGGCTCCGACGCCGGAGGTGACCTTCTTCTGAGGCGCGGGGAGCGCGGTGGGCTTGCGCGTCGTTTTCGCTGCGGCTTGCCCACTGGCCGGCTTCTTCGCGGCGGGCTTGTCGGTGCTGCTGCAACCGAACGCGAGGGTCCCGGCGATGGCGAGGGCGATGAGAGTGACGGTGCGACGGATCATGGATTCTCCTTGGGAAGTACCTCCGTTCGCTGGAGGTGTCGGCGCCTCGAGCAACGGCCGTGCCCGCTCGCTCGCTCGCACGATCAAGCAGAAAACGCCGCAGATTCAGGCCCCCGTCGCCACCTCGCGCCACCGAGGCGGCGCCACGCTCGTGGCGTTCGCCGCCACCGATCGAGCACCTGCGAGGTTCAGTCGCGTTGGTCGTCGCCCCGCGCGACGACGCGGTACTCGTCGGCCGAGATGCCGTACTTCTGCATGGATCGCTGGACCTGCATGCGTCGCTTGCCGATGGCGCGCGCTACCGCCGCGATGTTACCGCCGTGCTCGGCGAGGATGCGCCTCAGCAGAGCTTCCGTCGGAGGCCCACGGTGGAACCCGGCCGGGTCGCCGGGAGCGTCCTCCACTGGCGGGTTCGAGACCGAGGGACCGTGCGCTTCCTTTGGATCCGCCCGCCCCGCCGGACCGCGCGCGCTGACCTGCGGGGGCAGGTCCTTTCGCGTCAGGGTCTGCCCATCGGCCAGGGTGGCCGCGCGCTTCATGCTCGCCTCGAGCTCGCGGACGTTGAACGGCCAGTCGTAGGCGACGAGGGCGTCCATGACGTCGAACCCGAAGCTCAGCGGCGTCCTCGCGTGGCGACGCAGGAACGCGGTCGCGAGCATGAAGACGTCCTCCTTCCTGCTGCGAAGCGGAGGCATGACAAAGGAGTGCTCGTCCAGACGAGCGAGGAGATCACCGCGGAATTGCCCCGCCGCAACGCGCCCCGCGAGGTCCTGATGGGTTGCGGCGACGACGCGTACGTCGACGAACTCCGCGCGCGTCGCCCCGATCGGAACGACCTCGTGGCTCTGCAAGAGGCGAAGCAGCTTCGACTGCTGCTCGAGGGGGAGCTCCGCGATCTCGTCGAGGAACAACGTTCCTTTGTGTGCGCCGTGCACGAGCCCGGGCTTGTCGCGGTCGGCGCCGGAAAAGGCGCCCTTCTTGTAGCCGAAGAGCTCGCTCTCGAAGAGCTGCGCGGGCACGGCGGCGCAGTTGATGGCCTGGAACGCGCCCTCGCATGCCGAGAGGCGATGGAGCGCACGAGCGACCAGCTCCTTGCCGGTGCCGGTCTCGCCGCGGACCACGCACGAGAGCCCCGTCGGGGCGACGCGCGCGATCGTGCGGGCGACCCGGCGTACGGCGAGCCCGCCCACCAGCTCGCGGACATCATCGAGCGGCACGCCGCGCACGAGACCGTCGAGAGCGTAGGGCACGAACGCATCGGCATCGCGCTCGACGAAGGCGAAGACGGCATCGCCGATCCGCACACGCGCCCGATCACGCAGGCGCATCCGGGTGATCCGCTCCCCATCCACCCACGTACCGTTCCGACTTTCGTGGTCGACGACCGACCACCGTTCGCCGTCCCGGATAAAGCTCGCGTGGCGGCGGCTGACGGCGTTCTCGGGGACGCACACCCCTCCCGTCGCCTCGCGGCCGACGACGACCTCCGAAGATCGAAATGGAAACGCCGGCGGCAGGCGTTCGTGGCTCGCGGCGTAGAGCAGGACCAGGCCGGCGCAGCTGGCTTCGTCCTCGCCCTCCGTGGTGTCGAAGGCGGCGCCGGTGCTCTGCGTGATGTGCCGCGGCATACGCGTCCAGGATACCAGCGGTTCGAGGATGCCGAACGCTCGGATCAGAGGCGTCGTTGCAGCATGTCAGGCGGCGCAGGCGCGGGTCGCGCGCTCGGCGCCGACTCCGCGGATCCCCCCGGCGGGTCGCCGGCGCCGGCCTCCGGCTTCGCGGTCCGCCGCGGGGCGGCGACAGCGCGTGCATGGTTGGTCGACATCGCTGGCGTGGCGGCGCTCGCTGCCTTCGGCGAGGTGCTCGCGGCCTCCGGCGTGGCGCTGGCTGCCGTCCCGGACGCGCTGGCTGCCGTCCCGGTCGCGCTGGCTGCCGTAGCGCCGGCGCTGGCGTCTTTTGCGGTCGACGGCTGGGGTTCAGCGGCTGGAGCCGGCGCCCGGGACGGTGCTGAGCTCTCGGGAACGGCGGAGGTGG
>JAYTBL010000997.1:0-2605 GCA_043736975.1 Polyangiaceae bacterium | reverse complement strand
GCGACCGAGGCCCACGCCGCCGAGCTCGCGGCGATCGCGAAGGCGCATTCGCCCGCGCCGCTGAGCGGCCCGCAGGTGCTCGATCGCCTGCTTTGGTTCGACTCCGAGGGCCACCGCCACTTCGCGGAGGCGTGAGCGCTCAGCGAGGATCGAGGGGCCCGCACGCGCTGACGCGCTCGATCACCGGGGTCATTCTCTCGAGCACGCACGCCGCGACGTCGAGGCACGACTTCTCGAGCTCGAAGCAATCCACGAGCGGCGCCGTCGACTCGGCGTCCAGCGCGCGCACCGGGCGGACCACGGCGTTGCAGTCGAGCGCCGGACACAGCGCTCGGCGCCGCACGCACGACGCCTCGAGCGCGCCGTTGGTCGGCGTCACGGGCAGCGAGGCGATGACGCGGTCGATGCTGCACGCCTTGGTGCAGTCGTTCTGGGACTGGCACTTCGCGAGCCCGCGGATGACGTCGCCGCGGAGGAGCGGGCCGAAGCAGGCCGCGCGCTTCATGCAGATCGCGACGTCCTCGGGGATGGGGCCCGGGCACTTCCGGGCGCGCTCGGCCTGCGCCTCGCAGAGCCCGTTCCAGTCGGCGACGGTGACCGGCGCGTCGGCCGGGCGCGCCGCTGGAGCGGGCTTCGCCGCCGGCGCCGGGCTCCCGCAGGCGAGCAAGAGCGCGCAGGCGCAGGAGAAGAACCGCGTGGAGGAGCGCACGAAGCCACGCTAGTCGCGGCGCGCCCCGCCGTCAGCCTCGCGGGCTCGGTTCGCTCACTTGGGGCCGCCCGGGATGGTCTTGCAGCTCGCCGAGCAGCCGTCTCCGTCGACCAGGTTGCCGTCGTCGCACTGCTCGCCCTGGTCCGCCTGGACGACGCCGTCACCGCAGCGCGGGCCCAGCGTGCAGTCGGCTGCGCACTTGCCGTAACCGCCGGTGTTCTTCGCCGTGCCGTCGTCGCAGGCCTCGGTGCGCGTCTTCACGCCGTCGCCGCAGACGCTCTCGCACGCGGTGCGGGCGCGTTCGAAGCCGCGGAGCGTGAGCTTGTAGTTCGAGGCCGTCGTGTGGCGCTCCGCCTGGAACACCGTGATCTCGTACATGCCGCCGTTGGTGAGGCCGAGCGCGGTCGCGGTGGCCGCGTTGAGCGTGACCGAGCCGCTCGTCGCGCCGTGTACGCCGCCCAGGTCGACCGCCAGCTTGTTGTTGATGAACACCCAGACGTCGTCGTCGCCGCGGAACTCGAGCGTGGGGTCCGAGCCGGCCTTGAAGGTGAACCAGTACTTGAACTCGCTCGTGAAGTGGAAGTTGCGCTCTACGTTCGAGCCGTCGCGCATGCCCTTCTCGACCCCGAAGCCGCGCGTCTCGAGGGGGAAGAACTTGCCCGAGCTGTAGGGCGCGTCGTTGCTGTCGAAGACGTACGAGCCGTCGGGCTGCTTGGCGAGCGAGAGCGTGTCGTCGACGCGCTTGCTGACCAGGAGGTTCGAGGCGTTCTTCTCGCCGTCGCGGTACCACTGCTTGAACGAGTCGGTGCTCGTCATCCAGGTCTTGCTCGCGTCGCACGCCTTGCCGTTCTTGAGGACCGGCTTGTTCTGCGCGTCGAGGGTGGGCTCGAGCAGCCCGGTGCAAAGGCCGGGGTTGTACTGCTCGAAGTCGGGGTGCGCCGCGTAACCCGCGGGGATGGCGCCGCCGTAGCCGTCGGGGAGAAAATCGCGGTACACGACGGGCAGGTCGAGCGCGCCGGGCGGCTCGGTGACGACCACCTTGCAGGTGAAGCCTGCCTCGAGCTTGCAGGTCGAGGAGCAGCCGTCGCCGTCGCGCGTGTTGCCGTCGTCGCAGTCCTCGCCGGGGAACTTGAGGCCGTCACCGCACTTCGCGGCGCACTTGCCGCCGGCGCAGACGGGCTCGAGCTCGCAGGTCGGCGAGCAGCCGTCGAACGCCTGGACGTTGGCGTCGTCGCACTGCTCGGTGCCTTCCTTCTTGCCGTCGCCGCACACCGTCGCGACGCACGGCTTGCCGGGCGCGGGGCAGGCGAAGCCGCTCTCGAACGCGCACAGCGAGCTGCAGCCGTCGCCGTTGGTGGTGTTGCCGTCGTCGCAGTCCTCGGTGCCGGCCACGATGCCGTCGCCGCAGGCCGCGGCAGCGCAGGCCGCGCCCGGCTTCGCGCACTTGTAGCCGGGCTCGACCGCGCACTTCGCGGAGCAGCCGTCGCCGCCCTTGCCGTTGCCGTCGTCGCACGTCTCGCCCTGGTCGACCGCGCCGTTGCCGCAGACCGGGCCGCTCGAGCCACCCTCGTCGCCAGGGGTGACGCCGCCCTCCCCCGACAGGAAGCCGCTGGGCGGCGGCGGGTCCTCTGTCACCGGCGTCACCGGCGGGAACTCCTCGCTCGAGGACGAGCTGCTGCAGGCGAAAATCGTGAGCGCACCGAGCGCGAGGAGAGAGACGGGGACGACACCAGCAAAACGCATCGAGAGCCTCCAGAGAGGAAACGAAAATAAATCGACCAGCCTCAGTCATACACAGAAGGCCCCGGCGTCTCATCGGGATAACCGCGCCGCATTTCATTTTCGTGAGGCATGCAACTACCTCAGAGCTCTCCACCACCGCCTGCACCACTGCGC